>PFOR01000022.1 GCA_002792635.1 Candidatus Pacearchaeota archaeon CG_4_10_14_0_2_um_filter_35_33
TTTCTTACTTGCACTTTATAACCGGTTTCTGTTTCCTGACAATTTATAGGGACAACATTAGCTTCAATACATATTTTTGCAGCCCCTCCTCCTCCACCTCCAAAATTTCCCTTTAAAATCTTAGTTATTGTGGGTTGAACAAAAAGCCAAACGATTGATATGGAAATTAGAACAATTAAAACAATTAAAACAACTGCAATCACGCCCGACAAACCCCTTTTATTCATTATGTAAACAAAAAAAACAACTATTAAAACTTAACCCATACCTTTCAAATTTAGAAACTTCTGATGTAATAAATCTACGTTCTTCTCACATACAAAATTGTGATGTCTAAATCCTCCGCCGAAACTCTTAGGTATATGCATCAACTCATGGATAATAGTCTTATCTTGCTCCTCCCTGCTAAGCTTCTCAAATTTTTCGAGAAACTCTATAGCATAATGTGCCTTAACACCTATCGCTTTCTGCATTAGTTTTCCTATGGTATGGCACCTAGCAATTGTTCTTTTCGTCGAACTTCCATAACTCCTAAAACACTTCACCCTATCAGTATCTACATGACCCATACCTAACAAGGAAGCAATCTCATACATCCTCATTTGTAAATCCGAAGCAAATTCATATTTCATTTTCTTCTAACCTCTTTGTCAATTCATCAGACAATGTCACAGTCTTATTAGTCTTAATTAAATCCCTAACTTCCTCCAAGTCAAACCATCTAACTTCCTCAACTTCATCTTCTTTCAATTTTAATTTTTCTAAATCAATTTTTTCTTCCAAAATAAACCATTGTGTAAAGTGCCTGTAATTATTTCCTATAAATTCTTTAAAAAATTTTTTAGGATTAATATTTTTCAAACCCAATTCTTTCTCAGTTTCTTTAACAATATTAGACCCATATGTCTTTCCTTCATCAACAGTCCCTGCAACAGCAGAACCCCATTTTCCAGGATGATGAGATTTATTCAAAGACCTTTTGGCAACTAAGGATTTCCCTTCATTAATAATCCACAACCTAAAAACTCTGTAAATATCTTCATTATAATCTAATTCTCCTCTTTCCTTAAAGCCAATTTCATTATCATTTTCATCTACAATTATTATCTTCATCTTACCTCAACTAATTTCCTTCTCCCTTTCCGAGTTTTTATAATTATCTCCTTTCCAGGAAACTTTTTCTTCAGCAATTTCAATAAAGATTCATTGGCTTTCCCCTTTTCAGGCCTAGCCCTAACACTAATAATATATTCATCATCAGAAATCTTTTCCAGCTTATTTTCCAGGCTTCCCGGTTTAACCTTAACTTTAATTATCAAATCCCAATTCCTCTTTTGATTCCGAAAGAGCCTTAATCACTAGCTCAAAATGTTCATTTTTTTCGTCATCGCTTTCCAGGCTTAATTCTTCCATTCCAATTTTTATATCTTCTCTATTAATTGCAGCCGCAAAATCTTTTTTCTTCATTGCTTTCTTAACAGACCTAGCCGACATCCCAGAAAAATTTCCAGGTCTAACTTTAGCCAAAGCAGTTACCAATCCAGAAAGTTCGTCAACAGCAAACAGCGTTTTAGCCATCGTGTTCCTTCTTGGAATTCCTGTAGCGGGATTGTGCCCTAAAATAGATTCTATAATTCCCTCGTTATAACCCTGGTTCTTTAATTCCTGACATCCCTTAATAGGATGTTCTTCTATACTGGGAAATCTCTCCCAATCAAAATCATGCAACAATCCTGTAATATACCACATATCGACATCAATATCTTGTCCTTCTTCCTTAAACTTCTTGGCATAAGCCTCCATACAAACAGCAACGCCCAAACAATGACTTCTTAGTGAATCTTGAATAACCCATTCATTCAACAACTTCTGAGCATCTTCTCTCGTTTTCATAACATCAATTAAAAAACAGCTTTTATAAAAATTACTCTACTTCTTCAGAACTATCTTCCGGAACAATATAAACAAACCAAGGAACATTAGTCTTAACCTCGCCAGTCTGGGCATTCACTTGCGCTGTGATAGTTCTCTTGCTCGGAAAAATACCCAAATACCTGACTCTAGCCTCATCCAATTTCACTTCATAGACAACCTCTCCATCACCATCATCTCCATCTTCGGGGACGGGTCCAGCATCTGAATCGTCTGCTTCTCCAGAATCACTATCTTTATATCCAGTATCCTTTAGAACAATTTCGCATACTCCTGGAACACAAGCATTCTTCTTGAGAGCCTCCAAAGCAGCAAGGGCTGCTGTATCAGGCATTATCTTAATTTCCCTAACTCTATCTCTAACTCTAACCTTTAACATGCCATCTTCTTCCTCTATTTCCAACTCATCCTCCACTTCAACTTCAACGGTAGCATCAACACTAGAAATTTTTATCTTCTTCTTACTTGCGCCATTTTCTATTTCTTCCTCTATTTCCACTTCCACAGCAGAACCATCTGCTCTCTTAATGGTCATAGCACCAATAGCACCAATACTAACAGGACTCACACTTTTAGCCCTAGCAACATGGGCTTTGTCAACAAATCCATCATCAAACTTATCATTATCAGAGTTGTCATCACCCGCAACAACAAAATTTGCTGGAACTCCAACTAATAAAACAAAAACCAAAAACAGACCCAATAATTTCCCAGCTTCCATCAGAGAGAATGAAAAAAGCATTATTTAAATCTTGTGAAAATATCATCTATACAGATAATTGGTCTCTAAAAAAAGCAATTTCTCTTATGATTCTTAAGCCATCCAAATTACTACCGAAATACTTGACAAAGTCAGAATAAGGCAGAGTCCTATCCGGACTCCAAGCACTCATCAACCCATTATCCTCTGGTCTTTCCAAAAGAGCAACAGCATCGACATGATAAGTCGTAGCCTTTTTTGTCTTCCAATCTTGAACATCTACTTTTCCATCATTAGCCAAAGCAGTTGCCAACAATGTCCTTGCATTTTCGGGATTTGTTATATGCCGTGTGCTGAATTTTCTCCAGTACTTGGAGTTAAACTCCCAACATATAACTCCCCAACAATATGTCTATTAATCATGTCTCGAATCGGATTAAAAACAGTTTTTAAATTTTTCTTATTTCTTGGCTTTGTTCAATAAATAGTTCCTGTTTAAAAGTCCTTGAAAAATTAAAGAAATTATTTCACTTCTTCAAACCCA
>PFOR01000016.1 GCA_002792635.1 Candidatus Pacearchaeota archaeon CG_4_10_14_0_2_um_filter_35_33
AAATTGTAAATCTGTTTATTAGACTAAACCAGCCAGAAAGAAGAAATAAATTTTTTTGAATCTAATAACTCCCACTTACGTTGCAATGTAGGTTTAGGGCTTTGTAAAATAAGTCAACAAATCAACTTACTTTTTTTACAGAAAGTTCTTTTGTTCTTCTTAGGATATAGTAACTTTAAAGGGGTAAATTTATAAATTAGATCCAATTAAAATAAACATGGTAAAAACACCAAAATTAAGTGTTGTTGTGCCTGTATATGGTCACTTTGATTTAGCGAGGGTATGCATATCTGTTCAGTCAATTTTATCCCAAAGAGGAGTAGACTATGAAGTAATTGTATCTGAACAAGGCGAATATCCGAGATTTACAGAAACTCAAGGGGTGAAGCATATCTTCAGATATCATAAGCCAAAACCTGATTTGAGTGATTTTAATCCGGGAAATGTGCGTAATAAAGCGGTGGCATTTGCAGCAGGAGAATTTGTGTACACAAATGATGCCGATGTTGTATTTCTTGAGCCACATTATCTTGCTAAATCTGTTGAAGCAATAAAAAATAACCCAGATAGAATTTTGTATAGACCTTTTATGAGGAGACTTCCTTTAGACGAGTTTAGCGAATTTGAGAGAAGGGTTCAAGAGGAAGGAGTTAGTAAAGCCGTCAGCACTCTTAATTTGTTCCAAGAGTATATTGCTACTTTAAATGGAAAACCAAGAAAGATTAGAGTATTCAAAAAAGACAGTATTTATCCTAAAACCTTCACAGCATTTGAAGAAGATTTCCAAAATTACGTTGGTGATGAGAAAAATAAGGGAAGTGAACCCAAGTTTTGGAATGAAAATAGACATTGCGGAGGAAATTTATTTAGGATGGAGCAGTTTAGAAATGTTGGTGGATACTCTGAAGAATTCATTAATTGGGGTTGCGAAGACTCTGATTTACAATGGAAGTTTCGTGAAGTTTATGATTTGCAGTTTTTTCCAGAAGGATTAGAAGTGATGCATCTTGACCATCCAAAGGGATATTTCTCACCTGATATGTGGGCTCGCAACGAAGAAGTATGTTCACGAAGAATGAAAGAAGGTTTAGAAAAATCAATAGAAAATGACAGGAGGAATAGACTGTGGCAGCCTCAGTAAGTGTTATTGTGCCTTTTTATGGAACATCACAAATTCAAAGGTTAGAATTAGTAGCAAAATCAATTTTATCCCAAGAAGGAGTTAATGTGGATTTTGTTGTTGCCGGATTGGACAATACCCCAAGAATTAGTCACATATCAGATTTGTTAAAACATCCAAGGGAGAGTATACCAAATATTGTTAGAACTGGAGGAATTATAAACAATAGATTGCGATTAGCTAAAGGAGAATTTATTTACGTTACTGATGCAGATGTTCTTTTGCCAAACCAACATTACTTAGAAAGATTAGTTCAAGAATCAGTTGCTAATGAAGTTTCCTTAAAGAGACCTCCAATGAGAAGATTACTAATTCAGGATTTTGATTGGTTTTATTCTGAAGTTTCTTTAAAAGGTTTAGAGAATTCTGTTGCATCACTTGATAATTCACAAGAATATATTGTTAAACCGAGAGAAACAGAAAAACCTACGAGGATTTTTCCAAAATTTGAAAGTGGGCGACAAAAAGTTTTCATTGCTTCAGAATCTGATTTTCAAAAATATGTCTCAGATGAAAGAAATAGGGGGTTGGAACCTCAATATTTCAATCAAGATAGACATTGTGGTGCTGTTTTTGCTACTAAAGATTCTATTGAAAGGATTGGAGGATATCATGAAAGATTTATTAGTTGGGGCGTGTGGGATGCAGATATCCAATGGAAATTAGAGAACCAAACAGGGATGAAATTAATCCCAAACAGAGAAGAATTTACGGTTATTCATTTAGACCATGAAAAAGGATATTTTTCTAAACCAAAATGGGAACATGATAAAAAACTGCAAGAAAAAAGAAGAGCTTTGGGCTTTGAAAAATGTGTTGAAAAAGATAAGAGAGCTTATTTAGGAGAAGAAAATGACAAATGAACTTAAAAGAATAAATATAGAATTGACAAGCAGATGCAACTATGCATGCGTGGGCTGTCCTACTCACGAACTTTTAAGAGGAAAAGGTGTGATAGATTCTGAATTGTATAAATCTATATTCGATGAAACTGGAAATAATCTCGATAGAATATTTTTATGGGGATATGGAGAACCTTTACTCCATCCACAAGCGACAGAGCTTATAAGATATGCAGGGAGTTTTTCTACAAAGAAAATTATGAGTACAACAGGGTGGAGATTTGAAAACTTATCAGATATTAAGGCATTAACTAATCTTGATGAACTTATTGTATCTATCAATGGAATTACTCCAGAAGTATATAAACAACATCAGGTAAATGGAGATTTGGAGAAAGTGATTCGTGGCTTAGAGAGAGTTGCTCCTGTGCTTGCTAACTCTGATACTCGATTTATAATGCAAACAGTCGCTCATAAAGGTAATATTGATGAGATTCCTCAAATTGAAGAATTTGCGAGAAAATATGGGTTTGACATGCTTGTAATCAAATCATTTAATGTAATGGACAGAAAACAAGAAACCTTTGAAAAATTTGTTCCGATTGGAACTCCTTATTCGAGATATCAAAATGGGCTTAACGACTCTCCTAAAAAACCACAAAATGGAGCCTATCCGTGTGAAGAGTGGATGGTTATTAATTGGGATGGTTCAGTCAATCCTTGTTGCTGGGATTACAAAGGAGAACACAATCTTGGAAACGTCAGAGATGCAGGAGTTTACGGAGTTTGGAATAACTTAAGAGCTTTAAAACACAGGAGCGAAATAAAAAAAGGAAATTTCTTGGAAATTTGTGTTGATTGTGCTAATAGTAAAACAGTAGATACCATATCTTTTACAAACAAAGGAGGAAAAGATGTCAAGAAAAGTATTTGATTATGAGATTGTAAAAAATAGAGTAAGTGTAATTGTCCCCTTGTTTGGAGATTTTGATAGAACAAGATTCTATTTGGCTTTGCAATCGTTAGGTAATCAAAAAGGAATAGATTTAGAAGTAGTCATTGCAGAACAATCTGGATCTCCGTCTATTGATGTGTCTCAATTAGAAATTAACGTTAAATATTTACACGTGCCATCAAACAATCTCGTAGATGGAAAATATTTTAGACCAGGTTTTGTAAGAAATCTTGCTGCTAAAAACTCAAATGGAGAATACTTATACAATACTGATGGAGATATAATTTTTACAAATCCTAATTTTTTGGTGAATTCGTTGAGAATCTTTAAAACTGGATTATATCGACCACCAATGAGAAGATTACCCTTGGAAAATTTTCAAGAGTTCTTTGAAGAAAATATGAAAAATGGACTTGGGAATGCAATTGCTAACTTAAGTATCGAGCATCCATATTTAGCTACAAGTAAAAAAAATCCTATAAAGATGAAAGTATTTGAAAAGCATGAAGAAGAAAGAAAAAAGATTTTTCTTTATACTGAAGGAGATCATAAAAAATATTTAAGTGACCCATCTAATAAAGGAAAAGAGCCAGTATTTTCTACACTACACACTCATGCTGGAGCAATATTAATGAAAAGAGAACATTTTGAGATAGTTGGGGGATACTGCGAGCAATTTGCTGGGTGGGGATGCCATGATGCAGATTTGCAGTGGAAGCTTAGAGAAATATTTAAAATTGAAGAGTTTCCAAATGATTCTAAATTTGAAGTATTACATTTAGATCATGAGAGGAGTTACTTCTCTAAAGAAAGATGGTCAAAAAATATAGAAATACAAAATAGAAGAAGAACGCAAGGGATCATTAAATCAATTGAGGAGGATTTGCAATAAAATGCCTACTAGAATTTATCCTTATCTTGGAGAAGCTAATATTGCTATAAGTGCTCCAGAGAATCTTCTAGAAAGACTAGAAAGAAATATTGAAGAACGTCCTATCAAAGGAGGTTATGAAGGGATAGTTAAAGTCGAAGAAGGAGAGTTTAGAGAAATAAAAAAAGACAAAACTTTCAAATATGCTTCCGCTAAATCAAATTGCGAATCATCTCTAAAAGGCTATGATTATTTTAGATATAATACTTTAGTGCGGACAATTTGGAGAGAAAATGATAAAACATTTCATGTCAAAAACCATCTTCAAGATGATGAAACTGGAGCGCTTAAATGTTTTAAAAATATATATTACTCTCTTCCACAGTCAAGAGAGAAATCATTAATTCATTCTTCAAGTATCGATTTAAATGGAAGGGGCATTCTTATAGTTGGGGGCTATAGATCTGGAAAAACTACTTTAACTTTTAAATTTCTAGAAGAATTAAGTGCAAAATTAGTTGAAGGAGGAAATACTTTAATTTCTTTTAAGAATAATCTGAAAGCACATTATTTACCAAGAGTTCTTTATGCGAGACTTTCTACAATTTCTAGTTCTCCTTATTTATATCATTTAATTAAAGATATTAACTGTTGTGATGCGCAACAAACTATCGACAAAGATGCCTTGGAAAGAATTATTTTATCAAAAGCTTTTCATGTAAACGCAGAATTATGTTTTTCTAGGGAGAAATTACATGAGTTATTTGGGAGAAATGTTACCTGTTCGGAAACACATATTAACAGAGTCATATTTCCAGAATATTCGGCAGATGGACCAATTCAAATTTTAGATTTGCATTTGGACGAGGCATATAATAGAATTGTGGACAGGGAATTTCCGAAAGATACTTCAATTGGAAAACTCTTACATCAAACAGAAATGTCTCCGCCACCTCATTCTTCTATGAAAAAAAAATGGTTTGAGAATTTAAAATTTAAGAAAGTCGTTTTTAGCAGTTGGAATGATTTAACAAGAAGTTTATTGGAGGACTTATTATCATGATTTCAGCAGCGATATTAAAAAAACCACAAAAAGAAGGTGGAGTGATACAAAAAGGGGCAGTAGTTATTTCTCAACCTGATGAAGTCTATGGACTAATTCCTGAAATTAAAGATTATTTTTATCTGGTAGAGAGAAGAGGGTGGCGTGGAATGAACACCTCTAAAGAAGCAGATATCAAACTTGTTGAAGATTACTCTACTTGGGAAGAAACCAGAAAAAATTTTCCAAATGCTATATTGCTGGATTTAGCCGGAGGAGATTTTGTAGATGTTACAAAATTTAAACCATTGGATATTGAAAAAAGATATCCAGGGATTCAAATATCTTGTTGGGAAAAATTCAAGCGACACGAACTGTTTGTGCAGGGAACCTCATTGTTGCCACAATATAAATTTCTTAAATTTGGACATTTTATTAATAGGGGGACATTAGAGGAAAGATTATTTCGAGGGGAAATAATTAATATGTCTCGCGATTTAGGGGCAAATATAGATTTTGCTTATGATAAATTGGAAACTAATGAAGGACTTCCAAATAAATCTAAAGAAATAAATTATCTGATTAATCAATGCTCTGTTGGAATTTTAACTACCGAAATAGAGGGTGTTAACAGGTTTAAGATGGAATGCCTCTCTGCTGGAGTTCCGGTAATTGTTCCTTCAGATGTGAGTTTCCCAACAAAGAAACACATTAACGATCAAACTGGTTTATTATATGAACCTACTCCAAATGGTCTAGCCAAGGCTATTAAATACACTTTAAATAATTATCAAACCTTCAAATCGAGAGAATATGTATTAAATAGTACGGGACATATAAATTCATTAAATAAGTTGAAAAAATCCTTAAACAAATTATGTCGGCGAGATAATCAAATTTATAATTTTGATGATATTTATTATGATGGAAGAAATCAAAGTCTTACATGGGATGATAATGTTATAAGCTCAATAAGAGAATCTATAGGGAATTTAAAATGAAACAAAAACCAGAGAAAATAATTTACGATAATCAAAAATTAATTTTGAATAAAATTGTTGATTTTATCAGAACCATTTTGAATGAGAATGTTAAAGAAGCCTACCTTTTTGGGAGTGTAGTTAATGGAAAATTTGGTAAATATGCCGAGAATTATAAAAGTCATGAAGGCAGTGATATAGATTTAATAGTTTTTATTAAAAATAGAAAAGTCCCTAATAATTGGAAGTACTTGAATACAGAAAAAACGTTTTGGAAATTATATCGAGCTGGGAAAATAGAAATAAATGGAATAACACACAAGGTAGACGCTTTAGTTGTAAAAAATGGAGAAGAAGAAATAGCAAGAAAATCAGATATATTTAAAGGGAAGGTATTGAGATTAAAATGAAATACAATAAAGAGGGGTGGCAATGCTTTGTTCAAATCGATGAAGATAAGGTAATTAAAAGAATAAAGACAAAAGAAGAAATGTTTTATAGTATAAGAAGACATTTAGAAGCAAATAATAAATTAGATAAATTGGAAGAAAGGGTTGATAAAATAAATTTAAGCACGATAAATTCGTTAAGAATTATTCAAGAATCAAAAATTCCGAGAAAATATATTGCAAATGCTAATATCCAAGATAATATCATTGAGCAAGACAAAGTAATCTTACTTGGAGAGAAGATAAATGAATTAATAAGATCTGGAAATGAAAAAGAAGCAAAGAGATTAATAGAATATCTGATTGATTTTATTATCACCCTTTGGAATTATAAAATTCATGAGAATACCTATAAGTTTTATTCTTGTTATGGCATAGATAAAAATAATAATATTGTTTTAATCGATTTCTTAGAAATAACTGACGATAGAGAAAAAGTAACAAAGCAGATTATGAACAAAAAATGGAATAAACCAGAAAGATATTTTGGTAAAATTGATAAAAAAATATCCGATTACTTTATTGAACTTGCTAATAAAAAATTAACGTTAAAAACTTTTCAAGAAAATTGGAGATTAAAATGACTTTATTCCAATTAAGATCAAGATTGGAATACATCCCTAAATTATTTTTAGACTTGGGTATTGGAGAAGTTATAGAGATAGAATCATTCAATCAACGGACTTTCTCTAAAACTTCAAAATTTTTGGTTGTAACTCAAATTGATAAATATTTAGTAAAATTTTATGAAAACATGGAAGTTCCCAAATTTTTAGATTTTATAGGATTCTTAAATTCAGTAAATTTTCCTACTAATAGATTGATAACGAAAACCCCTCATAGGCCTTTAGATGTTCCTCCATGCATGGTTTATTCTTTTTTAGAAGGAGAAGTAAAATCTTTCTTAGATGATAGAGAATTAAGTGACTTTTCACAAATCATTGCTAGATTACATTCAGAAAGTGATAATTTTTACGGAAGAGATTACTCTTCAAATAATGGGTTAACTCACGGGGATGTCAATCTAACAAACATTATTTATAATGAAATTAATCAACCCTCCATTATTGATTTTGATAAAATTAATATTAGAAATTACGTCTATGATGTTGCAAGTTTTTTGTTTTTTAACACATTATCTGATTTGTCTTATGGCAAGGTGAATATTGAGCAAGCGAAAGATCGTGGACATGCATTTATCCAAGATTATGAAAATACGAGAGAAATGAAATTGGATGGCAGGCGGATTGCTCAAGCATTAAGATATCAATCAGAACAATTTCTCAAATATACTCGACAACAACTACGGGAAAAAAGAGTAGATGAGAAGATTATTCAAGGTAGGGTGAATTTAGTTGGAAGAATAAATAATCTATTCCAATAGTTTATCTATATCTTTCAAATGTAAGTATTTTTTATTTGATAATTCTTTTACATATCTTTTTTTAACTTCTTCATTTTCTTCAATTCTTCCATTTAACCATTCTGGTTGTTTCCAATCCTTTTCCCAATCCCAATTTATATAGCAAAATGCTTTTACAGCTTGATGAGTTTCGATCCATTTAAAATATGGTTTAAACCACTCATCCCAGCTTTCTTTTCCTTTATCAACTCCTATTTTTGCAGGAGAAGATTCGCCTATCATTAGGGGCTTTTTATGTTTTTCTGCTTCTCTTATAAAATCCTCTGTAACAACATCCTCATTATCCCTAAAATGTTTAACTCCAAACAAGTCGTTTCCAAACCAATCGACGTATTCATCTCCAGGATAGTACTCCATAATTTTTATTATAGATTTTAATCTAGAATCAAATGCTGTGCAAGCGCACCATACAAAAGCTACATTATTACATTTTTCTTCCCTAAATAAATCAACTATATGTTTCCATGCAGAAACAAAATCATTTGGATAATAATTATGTGTTGGATTATTAAATTCATAACCTATCCTTAAAAAAACAGGGTTTTTATATTCTTTTATCTCTTTTATTAATTCTAAAATCTCTTCGTTATATTTTCCATCAGCGACTTGTTTGCATTGGTCACCCAATTCCTTAATCTTCAAATTTAATCCAATTTGGAGTATTAATTCTGTTGAAATTTTTTTTGCTTCATTAATCTTTTTTGAAAGCTTCTCTTTAACATCATTTATTCTATTATAAACCATATAAATAGCAGGCTTATAATCTTCTACTGATTCCCAATATTTCTTAAATTGTTCTGAACTTTGTCCTGCCCCGTGAATAACCTTTCCTGAAGAAGGTTCAAATTTCTGACTGAAATACATATTAATATTAAAAAAGCCATATTTTTAATACTATCTAATATGAATACACAAAATGTGGAAAAAAAGACAAGCAGAAAAGTTAAAATGAAGAATATCATGATTATCTCCTTAAATTCAGGAGGTACGATGGGACATGGAAAGATAATTACTTCTCTAGCTAATTTTCTATCACAAAAAAAGAAACATGTAACAATTTTATCAGACATGCATTTTTCAAAGAACTTTAATATAAATAATAAAGTAAAGATAAAAAATCTTAAAAAAATACCTCACATAAATTATACTATTGGGGTATGTGCCAATGCAACCAAAAAGACAAAATTTATGAATTTGCTAAAGAGAACAACATTGAATGTGTTATCTTTTCTACATTTTTTGATTTGAATCTTGTTAGGAAATTCAGAGAGGATAAGATTAAAACTATTCTTATTAGTTATCCGATTAGAGATACTTACAGATTAGCTCTTAAACAAAATAGAGCATATGCTACATTTGACAGAGTTATCACTCTTTATGAACCTTTATTCAAAGATAAGGAGATGTCGAATGAAATATTGGTAAATCCTCTTAAGATTACAAGTAAAGAAATAGCAAGTATTGATAAAAAGGACATTTTAGTCACATGTGGTGGTGGAGGTAGACCCTCTTCAAAATTATTTCTGAAAAAAACTTTTTCAGCACTAAAAAAAGTAATTAGTAAGGACAAAAATATTAAAATTACAATAATAAAGGGCAACTTAAAATCAAATATTGCTCATGAAAATATTAACTCAATTATATGGACAAAGGATTTTGGTAGTGTCCTCTCTTCTTCTAAAATTATAATCTCAGAGGCAGGATATTTTACAATGTTAGACTTAATCAATTACAAAAAGAAAGCTATTTTAATTCCAGGAGAAAGAGTTATAGATAATCAAGAAATCCGAGCATTAAAATTAGAAGGATTAGGAATTGGAAAAGTATTTTTTCCTTTTGAAAAAGCATCAAAACTTTCTGATTTAATCACTGAGAATTTAAAAGATGAGGATTTGGATGAGGATAAATTCGAAGGAATATTAAGCAAGTTCAATAATTATCCTGACTTAAGTCAAGTATTGTTGGAGGAAGTATTATGAGATTGATGTATATTTGTGGGATGTATGTTCCATCTCATGGGGGCGCGGAAATTAGCGTTTATTCACTCTTAAAGAAATTGCAAGAAAAATTTGAATGGGAAATTCTTGCAGTTACTGATGAAAGATATGAAAAAACTAAGGATCTTGAAGAGTTTAACAAAGTACCGTTATATACAACATCTCATAATAATCGGGAAAAAGAAATTGAAAAAATGATTCTTAAATTTAAACCAGACGCAATCCTTACTCAATTAATGTGGAGTGATGTTGCGCTAAAACTTGCCAACAATCATTCTGTTCCTTCAATTATGAGAGTATGTAAAGTACCCCTTGAGTTAAACCTTGCTGAAGGTTCTGAATACGCTCCAACCGCTATTATTTCAACTTCTAACTCAGTTAAAAAATATGTTTTAGAGCATTGGAATAGAAAATCAGAAATAATTGAACCCCTTGTTGAAATTGAGAATTACATTATTAAAAAAGAGAATTTTGACCCATCTAAAAACAATCTTATTTTTATGTTCAATCCTTTACAAAGAAAAGGTGGATCAATTTTTAAAGAAATTGCAAAAAAATTATCCTATGAAAGATTTGGGACGGTTCTTGGTTGGTCTTCACTTAAGGACGAGAATATTTCAAATAATTTTTCAAGCAAATACATTAGAAGAATAACTGAATCTGAAGGTTCCACTTTTGATGGTTCATTGCTAGAATATGTAGAATTTGATGATTGTGACAATGTCGAGATACTTCCTTCAGAAGATGACCCGAGAATCTTTTATGAACAAATTAAAGTTCTTCTAATTCCCTCCCAGTGGGAAGAAGCATTTGGCAGGGTTGCAATAGAAGCAATGGTAAATGGCATTCCAGTTATTGCAAGTAATGTTGCAGGACTAAAAGATCCTGTAGGAAATGGAGGGATACTTATTGAGAAGGACAATGTTGATGAATGGATTAATGAAATCTTAAGGTTTGATGATAAAAAATATTATAAGAAAATCTCAGATAAGGCTAAAAACTGGGTTAGAGATAATTACTCTGAAAATAACATAGTTAAGGAGACTGAAAGTTTAATTAAAGATATTGTTAAAGGCTTTACTTCTCAACGATAAACTCGCCTTTAATTCCCAATTCTAAAATCTCTTGAATTACAACACAAATATTATGACATAGGATTTTTAACAATAATTCATTAATTTGAGCAGTTTTAGTTTTGCTTCTCAAATTATCCTTAAATTTTGTTTTAATCATATGGAAACAAGTCTCGGCATTGCTTCTCTTGTGATAATGCTCAAGAAATTCGTCGTGCTTGTAAAGGAAATAATGATACATCTTTTTTCAGACAGCACAACCGCCTCTTTTTCCTGTAACATTCTTTTTGAATGGAATAAAAGGTATTGCTCCGACTTCTTCAATAACCTTAAAGTTTTCTCGTCCGTTGTATGCTTTATCTCCGCTTACTTCATTCATATTAAACACTTCAGCAGTTTTCCTAACTAATTCTGCAAGTTGTGGGCTATCGTTTTCTTGTCCTTCTGTTATTTTAACTCCTGTAATAATATTAGTTTTTACTCCAGAGCATAAATGAGCTTTAAGCCAAATCCTATGTTTTCTTTCTTTACCCCATTTGTAATCAAACCACCTTGCAAATCTGCAAGTTGAAAATCCAGAGCTATCAATAGTAAAATCGTTTTCAATTTCTCTTAATGGAGTTGAACTTACAGAGATTAACCCTTTTAGAATTGGTGTTAATTCTTCTTTGTTCATATAATTGCTTACGCTCATATAGGTAGGCACGTTCTCAATTAATCCAAACTCTCTCGCTATCTTAACATCAGACATAAAACGCCTTAAACTAAAAGTAGAATATACTTTAAGAGCAGATGTAAAAATTATTTCTGAAATAGGCAAGTTTGGTCTTCCAAATTTATACTCTGGCTGTTTTACGCCATTGCACAAATCTCTTAACAACTTCATAAAGATTAATTTTTCGTTGGTTTGTGCTGTGTCGTATGCTTTCCAATCTTGTTTATATGTAACTCTTACGCCTTTTGTAGTTGTAATTTTACCTTCTTCATCTATTTGTTTCTTAACATAATATTCAACTGCATAGATATGTTTACATTTCTTCTTTCTTAACTCGCAATCGGGACAAGAGCAAACAGGATTTTCTTTATTTAATCTTACCTTATATGCTTTAAAAGAAGTTTGAGAGCCAATTACCCAAAAATCATTTTTCTTTGCTATTCTTCCTCTTTCAAAGATTAACTTTCCTCGTTCTTCTCGGCTTAATTTTCTTATATTCATTTCTTGCTTCATTTTATCTTATTACCTTACTACTTTAGTACATTACTACTATATAAACATTATGATACTGCATTATATATATCTTTAAATACTACTTTACTATCTTAATACTATGGCTGGAAAAATAACTAAAAGTTTCAGAGTAGACCCTAAACTCTGGACAGAGGTGAAAGTCTATTGTGCACAACATAATATTGATTTATCTTCTTTTTTGGAAGACGCACTAAAAGAGAAACTGAAGAAAGCGAAATGAATTATTGTGATAGAGTATATAGTTTATCACTTTAATCAAAAATGACTTTTTTTACAAAAGCTACTTATTTTACAAAGCCTAGGTTTGGTAAAAATTTATAAACAAACATTCTCTAAGGAAATAATGATAAAGAGATGTGTGTATTGTAGGACAGAAATTTTGGCTGAAAGTGTTGTAGATGTGTGTGATGAATGTGGTTTGGGTGTTTGGGGTGAGAAAATGTTTAGCACTATAAAGGAGAATATGCAGGGTGCCAGGGATCGTGGAGACTTGCATCAGGGAAGCGTTACAGGGTAGGCTGGAAAGCTTTTTAAAGTACTATTTTTAGGTAATTGTATGAAAGGCAAGAGAATCAGAGAGAAAGGAAAGATTTCTTTTACGAAATTCTTCCAGAAATTTAATGAAGGGGATTTTGTAGCAGTAGCTAGAGATTTTGGACAAACAGCAAGCTTTCCAAAGAGAATCCAAGGCAGAACAGGAAAAGTGATAGGAAAGAGAGGAAGGTCCTACATAGTGGAAATCAAAGATATAAAAATGCCAAAGCAATACATTATTAAGCCCATTCACCTTAAGAAAATCAAGGTAACTGCAAAATGAGAGTTTTGGACTTAAGACCGTTGCATATGGCAGAAGCGAAAGATTTAGCTGGAGATTTGGAAGAGAAAACTGAACTGAAAGGATATATGAAAAGATTTGGAAAACTTACTAGAAAGAAGGCTGATGAACTGGCTGATGAAATAAGGAAACTTGATAATCTGAAAATTAAGGAAGAAGATATAGTCAAGATAGTTGATTTCTTGCCTAAGGATGTTGAGGAATTAAACAAGATATTCAAAGACATTTCTTTGGATGAAAAGGAGGCAAATGACGTACTTAAGATTGTCGGGAAGTATTGAAAATGAACAAGAAAGACGATTATGCAGTTGTATTAGATTACCTGCCTTACGGTTATCCGTTGGATGGAAAAATGAATCCGATAGTGCAAGCTATTGGAGAAACTCATCTTTCTCTACTTCAGCTGGTTCCTAGTAGGGGGCAAACATTTACCTTAGATGAAAAGGTTTATATAGGTCCGGAGAAGAGAGATAAGATATACTACATACAGGGTAGGCTTCCAAAAGAGAAGCTTACTGAGACTGCGAAGATCCAACTACAAAAGTTCGTTGAGAAAGTGGTTGCGGAGCAGGAAGAGAAATTTGTTGATTTCTTTAATTCTGCTCAGGCGATAAATACCAGACTGCATCAACTTGAACTTTTGCCAGGTTTTGGAAGAAAGCATACAAAGGAAGTTGTAGAAGCAAGAGAGCAAAAAACTTTCGAAAGCTTCGATGACATAAAAACCCGAGTCAAGGGCATCCCAGATCCAAGGAAGGCGATTGAGAAAAGAATTTGGGAGGAAATAATGGATAGGCCTAGACAAGTGATTTTCATTAAATAAAATGGCAGAAGAAAAGAAAGGAAGACCTGAGGAAAGAGACGAAGTTTTAGTTAGAATTCTTGGCAAGGACATTCCTGCAGAGAAAAATGTTTTAACGGGTTTAACAAGAATAAAAGGGTGTTCTTGGAGCATGGCAAATGCTACATGCATTAATCTTGGAATAAATAAAAGAAAAAAAATTAGTGAATTGGAAAAATCAGAGATTGAGAAAATTGAAAAATTCTTAAAGAATCCGGATGTGAAAAATTTTTTAAAAAATAGAAGAAGAGATTTTGATAGTGGAGAAGACAAACACCTTATGACTAATGATTTGGACTTAAGGAAAGACTTTGATATCAAACGATTAAAGAAAATAAAAAGTTATAGGGGATTAAGACATTCTTTGAAGTTGCCTGTCAGAGGTCAAAGAACTAGGAGTAATTTCAGGAAGAGTGGGATTGCAGTTGGTGTAAAGAAACCAAAAATGGGTAAGAAGAGTTAAAATGAAAAAGCAACAGAAAAGATTTGAGAGACCTAAGAAACCATTTGATAGCGAGAGAATTAAAGAAGAAAATAAATTAAAAACGAAATATGGATTAAAAAATAAGAAAGAGATTTGGAAGTCTGGAGCGAAAGTTAAGTATTATAGAACAAGGGCAAAAAGTCTCATTACTGCTGAGAGAGAAACACAACAAAAATTTTTTGATAAATTAAATGAAATTGGATTGGGAGTTGAATCTGTTGCTGATGTTTTGGCCTTAACTGTCGAGGATATTTTAAAGAGAAGATTGTCAACGGTTGTTGCAGGTAAGGGACTTGCGGATACTGCAAAACAAGCTAGGCAAATGATAACCCATAAGAGAATTCTTGTTAAGGGAAAAGTGGTTAATGTTCCTAGCTATTTAGTTAAAGTTGAAGAAGAAGACAAAATTAATCTGAAGAAGAAGGTTAAGAAACCTAAGCTGATTGCAGAGATGAAGGAAGAATCTGCTGATAAACAGGAGGAAAAGAATGAGTAAATTGAGAGAAGCCTTTGAAGGAGTGCGTGAAAAATATGGGGTTGTAGCTGAAACTGCTACCGGAATTATGGAAAGTTTGGGTGATAGTACAGAGGATTCTGAATTAAGAGAGTTTCTGGGCAGGGTTAGATCAGACGCCAGAAGAACTATAAGCTGGGTGGGAGAAGTCACAAAAGTATATAGGAGGCAATATGAGTAAAGAAGAAAAAGAAACAAAAGAAAAAAAGATGAAGGGAGAATCTGAACAAACTGAAGAAGGGGAATCTGAGGAAGTGAAGGAAGAGAGAAAGGAAGTTAAAAAAGAAAAGAAGAAAGATGAAATCGCAGGTATTGCACATATTTATGCTTCTTATAACAATACAATTGTACATGTTACTGATTTGGCGGGAAACACATTATCGAGGGTTTCTGGTGGGATGGTCACAAAACATTCAAGACTGAAAGCAAATCCTACTACTGCAATGTTCGTTGCAAAAAGAGCTGGTGAGAGGGCGAAAGATTTAGGGATTACAACATTATATGTTAGATTAAAAGCTAAAACAAATGCCCCTGGAATGGGCCCTGGAGGACATGAGGCTGTTAAAACATTAGGAAAAGAGGGATTTAGGATAATTGCCATAACTGACACAACTAAATTTCCGAGAGGCGGACCTAAGAAGAAGGGAGGTAAAAGAGGAAGGAGAGTTTAAGGGTCCAAAAACCTTTAAAAGGGAACCTTTCATAAAATTAGCATGGAAGTCATTGAAGAATCTCCTGAGAAATTAATTTTTAGAATGAGTGCAAACTATAGCCTTGCTAATGCAATAAGAAGAAGCCTTGATGAAGTTCCTGTCCTTGCTTTTGATGAGGTTGAAATTTTCAAAAATGACTCTGCTCTTTATGATGAAGTTCTAGCACATAGAATTGGGCTTGTCCCGTTGGAGACAAATAAGAAAATGAGTGCCAGCACAAAAGTTGACTTAAAACTTAGCAAGAAAGGGCCGTGCTGGGTTTACTCTGGAGATTTGAAAGGCGGGGCAAAAGTCGTTTATGATAAAATGCCTCTAACATTATTGGAGGAGGGTCAGGAGTTGGAGTTTGTTGGAACAGCAGTTCTTGGAAAAGGAATGAAGCATGCTAAATATTCACCAGGGTTAATGTATTATAGAGATTTATGGGAAGTTAAATCCTCTAAAAAAGAAGTGGAAAAGATTATTCAGGATTCTAAAGGTGTTATAAAACCTGAGAAAAAGGGAGGCGGATGGATTTGTGATTTAAATGAAACTGAATTGAATGATATTATTTCATTAGATAAAGAGGCAGCAGTAGAATCGGGAGAGATGGTTGTGTTTATTGAATCTTGGGGCCAATTGAATGCAAAAGATATTTTGAAGGAAACCATTAGTGCGTTAGAAAGTAATTTGGCTGAATTTGAAAAATCAGTCAAGTAAATCTAGCGGGGATGCCGGAGCGGTCAAACGGACTGCGTTAAGGCCGCAGTGGCTTAGTGCCTGCGAAGGTTCGAATCCTTCTCCCCGCATGAAAAAAATGGAAAATACGAGCAAAACAAAAATCAAGAAAAGGCTGAAAAAGAAAAAGAACCCTGAAATAGTTGAAACCATTGTTGCTGCAAATAAAAGCAAGACATGGGGCAAGGTTGCTGGATTACTTGCAAAAAGTAGAAAAAATTATTCTGTTGTTAACCTTGACAAAATAGATGAAGTTTCCAAAGAAGGAGATACAATAATAATTGTTGGAAAGGTTCTCGGTTCAGGGGATATTAAGAAAAAAGTAAGGGTGTGTGCTGTAGGATTTTCTAAGGGTGCTGTTGAAAAAATCAAAAAAGCGAAAGGAGAAGCAGTATCTTTATTGGATGAAATAAATAAGAATGTGAAGGCAGAGGGGATTAAGATTATAAAATGAAACCGGAAAAAGTGGATTTGGTTATAGACGCTAAAAATGCAACGCTTGGCAGATTGGCTAGTTATTCTGCAAAACGGGCGTTGATGGGAAAGACGATTGCGATAGTCAATTGTAACGAGGCCCTTGTTGTCGGAAAGCCTAAAATGATTATTAATGAATATAAAGAAACACGGCAGAGAGGGGGTGCAAGTCTTCATGGTCCTTTCTTTCCGAAATCTCCTGAAAGAATAGTCAAAAGAACTATAAGGGGCATGTTATCTTATAAACAAGCGAGGGGAAAAGAAGCTTTCAGGAGAATTAAGTGTTACAATGAGATTCCTGATGAATATAAGGATGCGAAAAGGCTTGCTGCTGGAAAAGAAAAGTCTGGAAAAACAATTAAATTGGCTAATTTAAGCAAGGAAATTTAATGGATAAGGTAATGGTTGTTTCGGGAAAAAGAAAAACATCAGTTGCTAAAGCAAAGATAAAAGAGGGAACAGGAAAAGTTTTGTATAAGGGAAAACCATATTCAAGTCTCAGGATGTTACATAGACTTTCTCTGGCTGAACCTATTGAAATTACGAGGCAGGTTTTGGGAAAATTTAATTTTGATATTGAAGTAACTGTTAAGGGCGGGGGCACAGAATCTCAAATACAAGCAGCCAGATTGGCAATTGCAAACGCCCTTGTTAAGTTTACGGGAAATCAAAATCTGAAGGAAGCTATTGTGGATTATGATAGAAATATGCTTATTGCGGATACCAGAAGAAAAGAAGCTTATAAGCCTGGAGACTCAAAGGCGAGAGCAATGAGACAAAGTTCTAAGAGGTAAATTTAGAAACCCCCTTTTGGGAAATTCTGTCTAGATTAGATAAGTTACTAATGTTATTACTATTGAAAAAGTGAGGGATGTCCAACTTTTAGATTTTTCATGTATTTGCGTGTGGTCTAAAATTCCATAAATTATTAGCATTAGTCCTAAAAAAAGTAAAAAAAGAAAAATATTGCAAAGATTGTGCCTGTCAGAAAATATAATTCGGCAGATATTGTCAAGAGTATTATCTCTAAAATTAATTTTCCTGTTGTTCCATGTCTGTCCATTTTTAGAGTCCGTCAAAAGGATTTTTGACTTTCTTTATCTGTTCTGTGGAGATATGGGTGTAAATCTGAGTTGTGTTTAATGACGAATGTCCTAGCAATGTTTGAATCATCCTTATGTCTGTGCCAGATTCTAATAAATGGGTGGCGAAAGAATGTCTGAGTGTGTGCGGAGTTACTCTTTTGTTGATGCCTGTTTTTTCTTTTAGATTCTTTATTATTTTTTGGATGTTTCTTGTTGTTAAGGGTTTATCTTTCGAAAATAAATATTTATTTTCGTCGTGCTTTTTCAAATAATCTTGGATTTGTTTGGATAATTTTATAGAGATTGTAAATGTTCTGTCCTTGTTACCCTTTCCTTTTCTTACTTTCCCTACATTTTCGTTAAAGTCTATATCTTCAGGCCTAAGACCTACAACTTCTGAAACTCTAAGTCCTGATGAATATAATACGGAAATTATTAATTTTGATTTTTTTGTTTCAGCATTCTCGATTAATAATCTAACTTCGTCTTTTGTTAATACGTCGGGGAGATATTTGTCTTTTTTTGGAATTTTGACATTACTCATGTCTTTTTTTAGAATCTCCTGGAAAAAGAATTTTATGGATGCAGCGGCAAGCATTATTGTGTTCTTAGATTTATCTTCAAACAAAGTTGATAAGTAATTTTTAACATCTGCCTCCGTTAATTCTGGGGATGATTTATCAGCGTGTTTGAGAAATTTGTCTACGAAAAAAGAATAGTTGCGCACCGTTAATGGTGAGAATCCTCTCAACTTCAACTCAGTTTGTAGCTTTTGTAAATCAGACATTTGGCCTCTTTTATGAATTAATTAAAGCGAACGTCTATTTAAAGTTTGTTACGCACAAGATTCTACTGGCTTGGCGTCTAGGGGGCATCCATCTATTGTAATCGAGATAGATGTATAATCATCCAATTGAGCATCATTTAAGAAATACGTTTTGGTTTGTCCTGAAGAGATTACCTTGCAAAAGTTGCATGTATAAGCAGAGCCACAACCCCATGATTCACTGTCTTGTTCATTTGTTGCTGTAAACTTGATTTGAGTAATCTCTACATTTTGAAGCTTCCTGATTAATTGGACTTCTATTTCTTCAGTTGTTGGATTGTAACAAGCCTTTTCTACTGTTACCGCTGAGGAGAATGCCTTGGTCGCACAATCTACTGCTGGAGAAAGTTGATTTACTGGATTCATAAATGATGCGTAGAATATAGCAACAGCTGCTAATGTTATAGTTATAATTAAAACAACTGTTATTACTTCTGCAAGGCCTTTTTTATTTACAGATGGCATGGGTTGTTGTCTCCTAAATTTTCTAAATTGACTGTTGTGGAATCATTATTATCTGATATTGTTAGTTCTGATTCTTGGCCTGTGGCTGGAGTTGTAATGAAAAAAGAATCTTCGTTTTGATAAATTTTCCCTTTGATTGTTTCACTCCCTTGGACATCGGTTTGTCCATCTGTAAATATATTGAAAGAAAATCGATTTGATAATGTGTTCTGAGAATTTATATCATAAACATCATATTTAACATCTCCTAGAGTATTTGCACCCGATGAGCAACCTGTTCTTAATTCTGTGCTTATTATTTGGAATTTTCCATCGACTTTCTTTCCTTCAATGAAATAATTTCTTTGATCCTTGCAATCATCCTTTTTGAAATCGAAAAGAGCATTTCCGGTTATTGCCCCTTTTTCGATAATTGATTCGCTGATTCTTTCAGATAAAAGTTTTTCATTGAATTGGCCAAATGTTAAAGAACGGAGGGTTCTCATTATGCTTGCTTCGTGAGATCTTTTATAATCTCCCCTGGAACACCCATTATAGCAGCCGTCGACATCGCTCTCGAATTTATCACATGAAGATTGGCAATTTTTGGAGCCGAACGGAATTGAAGCAGGGACATATTCTTCTGCCAAATTGGCAAAGACATGACCAAACTCGTGTGCAAAAACTACAATTGGACTGGCTGAATTTATGCTCATTACATCCTTATATGCTGAGCTCCTTATACCTGCAGAATAACTATCTACAACTGCAATATAATCATGTGGGCATGAAGATGCTACCTTGATTATTTCTTTTTGATAACAAAGCACCGCCACCCCTTGATAGATTTCACAATATTGGGTCGCATCAAAAACACTAGGGGTGATATAATAAAAATTGAAAGACTTTTCATTTTCTGAGAAAGGCGATAGACTTAATAGGAGGTCTGAATATTGCTCTGCTTCTTGTTTATTTGAAAAAAACAAAACATTGACTCCTGTTTCTTCGTTGAATTTTAGAGTGTTACAATCTTTTAGATTAGAGATTGTAGGTTGTGACTGTACTGATAAGCCTCTTGTGAAATAAAAAACGAGTGCTGCTATCAGTAAAAGTATTGCTATGATTAATACAATATAAATCCCTCTTCTTCCTTCCATATAATTAGATATTTTTTATCCTTAAATAAGTTCTTAATTAATGGTATAGGAGAGTCCGTAGGCTACTCCTGAAAGAAGTGTTAAATCCCATAAATCTTGTACAATTTCTAAGGAAAAAAGAGCCACTGTATAAAATATTGCATCGCTTCTACTCTCAAGCCTTCCTTCTTTTCGCAAGTCATTCCACCCTTTTATATAAAAACCGGGAGTAATGGCCTTTAATAGAGTGTCTGTCCTTAGCCCTTCTTCTGGAAGGGAGTAGTCTTCTCTTGATAAGGTATTTTCTCTTGTGGTATAATCCATCTGTGTTTTTTGAAAGAAGGGTATCTTTTTATACCTTCTGGAATGAAAACACTTAAAAAGGGTGGTTTTTTGAGTGTTAGATAAAGGATGGGTCTTGCTTGTTCTTTAGGGAAATAATATATGAAAATTAAGAAAGGCGACAAGGTAAAAGTTGAATATGAGGGCAAGTTTGAGTCGGGGGAAGTGTTTGATAGTTCCAAGGCTCATGGGAATCCATTAGAGTTTGTAGTCGAATCTGGACAGGTTGTACCTGGATTTGATAAGGCTATTGATGGAATGGAAAAAGGAGAAGAAAAGGAATTTAAGATTGAGCCAAAAGAAGGTTATGGTGAGCACAAGGACGAATTGAAGAAAGAGATTCCAAGAGATATGCTTCCAAAAGATCAAGAGCCAAAAGAAGGCATGATTTTGATGATGCAAGCAGCTAATGGCCAGCAATTTCCTGCTAAAATAGCTAAGGTGGAAAAGGATAAAATTACCATTGACTTGAATCACCCGTTAGCAGGAAAGAAATTGATATTCAAGGTTAAAGTACTTGAGATAGAACATGATAAAGGAGAAGGAATAGAATCAAAAATTTAATTCTAATAAATGTAAGGAGGATAAGATGAAAGTTTATGTTGGTAATTTGCCCTTTAGTATAAGAAATGACAAACTGAAAGAGATTTTCTCTGAGTTTGGCGAAGTAACTGAGGCTGTTGTCATAACTGACAGGTATTCAGGTAGATCTAAAGGATTTGGTTTTGTTACATTTGCTAACGACGATGATGCCAAGAAAGCCATTGATGGTATGGATGGCAAAGAAGTTGAAGGTAGATCTTTGAAAGTAAACGAAGCAAAACCAAGAGAAGACAGTGGCTTTAGAAGAGATGATGGGCCTGTTAAGCAGGCAGATGAGCCTAAAGAAGAACCTGAGGCAGAAGAATCTAAAAAGCCTGCTGAGGATTTGAAGAAAGCTGCTTAAGTAAAAAAGTTTTTATTTTTTTATTTTATTAATTTTAAGATGAAAAAGAAGAAAAGAAATAATAGAGGTAATAGAAGGAATCCTAACAAGATTAAGAAGAAAGTTGTTATGGACAGAGAAGTGTTCAAAATTGAGTTGGGAAAAGTTAGTGGTAACCATATTGGAAAAACTATTCTTGTTCAGGGACTCTTAGAAAGAATTATACAGACTCCTGGACCCACATTATTTGCGTTAAATGATGGAACGGGAAGTTTAATGTTAAAGGGTTTTATCTCTCCAGGGGAAAGAGCATTTCCCGATATTAATGACGGGGATTGTATTGAAGCTAAAGTTAAACTGAAGGAATATAATGAAGCGTTTGAGGGTGAAATAATGAAGATTGAAAGTCTTACTGGAGCAAGAAAGGCAAAAGTTAGGCAAAAGATCGATGATGTTTTAAGAGAAAGAAGCAAGGCTAGAAATCCAGGGTTTATGGTTGAATCCAAGATTTTAGAAAAATTAGAAGATAGGTTTGTTAAGATTGCAACAGAAATAAAGATGGCTGTTTTGCAAAATAGACCTATAATTGTTAGACATCACAATGATGCGGATGGTTATGCTTCAGGATATGCATTAGAAAAAGCAATTGTTCCGTTAATAGATAAACACCATGGCGGGGGAAAGAGTGCGTGGGAATTTTTCACAAGGGCCCCGTGTTCGGCTCCGTTTTATGAAATAGATGATTCTATCAGAGATACTGCTAATTCGTTGAGAAATGTCGCAAAGTTTTCAAACAAAATGCCTTTAGTTGTTATTGCTGATAATGGTTCTAACGATCAAGATTTATTTGCGATACAACAAGGAAAGGTTCATGGCATGGATTTCATTGTCATTGATCACCATTACTTTGAAAAAGATGTTATTTCTGAAGAGGTCTTGGTTCATATAAATCCTTTTTTAGTCGGAGAGGATGGGCAGAAATTTTCTGCAGGAATGCTTTGCTCGGAGTTAGCAAGATTTATTTCGGATGTTGAAAATGTTGAACAGATTGCGGCCATGTCTGGAATGGCTGATAGGATTGATATAATGAACCCTGGTGCTGTTAATCAATATGTTGAGCTGGCTGGAAAACAAGGATATGATAAAAAACTTTTAGCGGATATTGCTACAGTTATAGATTTTGTTTCCGCTAAATTGAGATTCATGGAAGCTAGGGAATATATTGAAGTTTTATTTGGAGAACCGAGGGAGAAACAGAAAAAACTTGTCGGATTAATGGCACCTTATATTAAGGATTTGGAAAGAAAGGGGTTGGAAATGGCAAAGCAAGGGGCAACAACAGAAAAGAAGGGTTCTGTTGTATTACAACTATTGGATATTGAGAATAGCTTGCCTGGATTTGGTTTTTATCCTAAACCTGGAAAGACTGTTGGAATGTTGCATGATTGGATTCAGAAATCTGGAAAAGATTCCGTTGTTACAATGGGTGTTATGCCCTCAGCGATAACAATAAGAGCGACAGATAAAGCTAATTTTTCAGTTCATGAGTTGATTAAGGAAATAGAAAAGAAGCTTCCGGGGGCGTTTGTTAATGGTGGGGGGCATAAGAATGCTGGCTCAATTAATTTTGTTCCTGGAAAAAAAGATGATGTTATGAAAGTGGTTAGGGGTTTTGTCGGGAAGTGATTAGGCTGTTCTAAGCGATTTATTCTGGGCTTGAACATAATTATCGGAAACGAACCATCTGTGATTGCTTGGAAGAATATCTGGACCAAACTCTACCGAGGTTTCTCGGTTTCTTCTTCTCGATTCTTCTTTTCTTTTCCTTTTCTCTACATTGGATTTCATATAATTAAGTCCTCTTTGACAGAACTTCTGAGTTTGAGAGTCAAGACTGCCAAAAAAGTCCGATGAAATGACTCCTTGATAACCTTTCAATGCTTTGTTTGAACATTTAAAATCTATATAGTGAAATCCCGGGTCCATAATAGCTAAATTGTGTGCTGCACTTGCCGCATAATCATAGCATGCTGGCTCATCTACTCTCGCAAATATGTCCCTGGTTAAAGGGTATGCTCTTGCAGCAATAATTAAATGGTATGCTCTTGCAGCAATAATTTTTTGCCACAAGGCCTCTTCAAAATCTTTGGTTTGTTTGGCTTCTCTTCCAGCCATGTCGTGCTCTCTTGCTTCGTCAAAATCCATTACTGGAAATTCATATGAGAGCAGAGAAAGAATATTTTCTGGCGTGATTTCTGCTGGAATATTAAGGCGCATAGGTTATGTATGAGGAGACAATTATAAACTTTATTATATTCTTAGTCTTTTTAAGTTGGAGATGGGGGGTTTCGGCTCCTAAAACTATTTATACTAACATCTCATTCAAGCATGAGGCTTCAAAAAAGGCCGAGTGGGATATATAATGGAAAGAAATACCATAAGTAGATAATTGCCCTTCCTGAAGTAGAGGTTAATTACGCGGGATTCAAGGAAGGTGGTGATTTAGAGGTTGATTCTGAAAAAGGGAAGATTTGGCTGAAGAAAAGTCAATTAAAATCCCCTTTCTCCGAACCTTTTCAAGATATCTTTTACCTCATCAATTGTTTTCTGCTGGTCTTTTTTATCTGACATTCTCACTACTTTTATCAGTAAATCTGTGAGCACAGATTCATCTAATACTTTCAATTTAAATCCATCTGTGATAAAATAAAATCTAAAGACCTTGTATCTTAGCTCTTTTAATGCTATTTTGCCTATATTACCAAGAAATTTTCCTTTTTTTGGATTTTTTTCTAAAGAATAAAGAAGGTTGAAAACTCTGACTGATTCTTTTTTGAATTTCTTGTTTATCTCTGCTTCTAATTTTTCAGAGATAATTACTTTTGCCATTTAGCTTTTGCCCTCTCGAGAGCATCTTTCACGGGGACAAATCCTTTTTCATCCATTAGTAAATCCTGAATCTGTCTTTTCTTGGCACTTTCAAGGATTCTCTCTATTATGTCTGAATACGTTTCTCCCTTAAGGCCAAATTCTATTATCTTTTCCCTCAATTCTTTTTTGATTGCAATAGTTGTTGTTTCCATGATTTTCTATAAGTTTTATAGTATTTAAACATTTTTATAAGGATTATAAAATAAGTTAACGAAAGCTTTAAATATGCACTTGGGGTGTATTTGGCATGCATAAACAAAAAACAATTGATGCAAGAGTAAAATTGGATGATTATACAAACAAAGTTTTAGCCATGCTTAAAGTGAAATATGGTTTAAAGGACAAATCAGAGGCGATAAATAAGTTTGCTGAAATTTATGGAGAAGAGATAATTGAAAGGGAAGCTAAAGAAGAGTATATGAAAGAGATGATAAAGGGAGTTAATGAGCATATCAAGAAGCACAGATATAAAGCAATGAAAGACGAAGAGCTTGATGGCTTGTTTGAAGTAAATGTTTAAGTATGCTTTCTCAGATAAGTTAAAATTAAAAATTTCTAAAATTGTAAAGAAAGATAAAAAAATTGCTGAGACTATCTATAAGAAAATAAAGCAAATAGTGAATTCTGACGAGGAATCAATTAACCGTTATAAAAATTTAAGATATGACCTGAAAGATTATAAGAGAGCTCACATAGAAAAGTCATTTGTTTTAACATTTAAGGTTGATATTCCTAAAAATTTTATCCTCTTCTGGGACTTTGACCACCATGACAATGTTTACTGAGTTTCTGATAGTTATAAAGAGAAGATTGTGTTACGGAAGAAATGATCCTGGTTTTTGGAAGGTTTAAAAAGAGACTATTTGTGGGTTTTATTGCGGCTTATGTAAATCTCGCTAGAACTTTAAAGGAGATAACAGAAAAAGAAAGAGGGTTAGAGGCAGGACCCTCCCCGATGGATTTAGCACTTACAGTTAGGGAAGACTTAGAAAAGTATAGAGAGATACCAGGGGAGATTAGGCGAATGGTGTCGGAACGTGTTAGATCTTCTGATGATTACGATGTCGAGGTAGAGGGGGCTATTGAGAACTGGATTAATAGACCGACAAATCCGGAGAGGTAAGATAGTAATTATCGCGAATCCGGGGAAAATCAGGGTTCTTAGGTTATTTTTTAGCAAATCGGTGCTTATGTATCGTCGGTGAGATGTTGTTTTTATAATATCCATCTGGCTTGTAGGATTTGGGAACTTTGAATCCTTTTTGAACTAGTTTTTCAAATATTTCTTTTTGATAATCTCTGTGATGTAGCATTTTGTGGCAGTTTGGACAGAGGCCTGTTAAATTATCAAGAGAGTTATTTTTATGATTGTGGTCTAAATGATGAATTTCAACAATTTTGTTAAAACCACAAATAACACATTTATCGATGACTTTTCTATATATCTCCTCTGGAATGTGGTGGTATCTCTTAGCATTTGAAACCTTAATTTTATCTATGAAGAAAATGGAGGCATAACAACCATTGCAATATCCAAGGGCATGAATCTTTCTCACCTTTTTGCACCTTTTACATTCCCTTAATTTTGGTTTCCAGATGAACCTCCTGTAACAATTATGACAAACTCCCTTGGTAACCCTCTTAGCTTCCTTTTTACATTGGGGGCAAATTGTCATGGGATATTTAGGGCTCTAAACTATATAAATGTTTCGGGCTCTAAAAATTTAAATAGTATCCTTCACTTTTATTTGTATGAAGATAATAAAAGAGAAATCCAGGACATACAAGGATCAGGCGTACTATAAATTTAAAGTTAATCTTCCTGAAATGAAACTCGATGATGCTGGTTTCAAAGAAGGAGATGAATTGGAATGTGTTGCTGAGAAAGGAAAGATTGTGTTACGGAAGAAAGAAAATTAACCCGAACTTCTGGGTATGCAGGAATTTTCTGGCAAAAACAGAATGTTTTAGCATGAATTGATGCGAACGAAAAGAGAAAAATTTATTGATTGGAGAAATAAAGAATATTATGGTAAGAGGCCCGTTTGGAATTGGATTATCGCAAAAAGACGTCCTTTGAGGTGGAAGCTCTGGAAGTAGATATAAGAGGCAATCAATAACTAAGTCTCAAAAAAATACAGTATTTGATAAACAGAAAGGTAAATGCTATTTTTGTAAAAAAAGATTGGGGCTGAGCCATACTCATTACGATCATGTTAAGGAAGTTAGCAGGGGCGGAAAGAGCACAACCTCAAATCTTAGGGTTGTGTGTGCAAACTGCCACTATGAAAGACATAATAGAGATAAAGCAAAAAAGGCAGATAAAAGAAGTACAAAAGGAAGTACAAAAAAGAATGATATTTTTGGTATGAGGGGCATAGATTTTGGAATTTAAGAAAAAGGCCATAATTATCTCGCAAATCCGAGGAAAATAGGGGTTTATGGGTGATTTTTGACTTATTTTAGCGTTTAGAGACCTCAAAACGGCGTATAAGAGATATTAAACGAAATCGGTATTTTCTTAGGAAAATTTGGTCTTTTTTGACGAATTCTCGCACTAAGCTTGTTTCTTAGCCCAATCGGGAAGTGCATCAGGTTCGTATGTTTGAGTCTGTTTAATAAAGGCATCTTGGATTTCAGATGGAATTTCTACTAAACCTATAACTCTTTGTACAATTGTTTCATCAGTGCAATATCCATAATCGCCTACAATAAGATTTTGCCTATTTGTAAAATAAAATGTTCTAACTGAATAGCCCATTTCTTGAAAAGTAGTTCCCTCTGTCTTAAAATGTGCTGGTGAGATTATGTCAAAGTGTGGCCTTCTACTCGCACCTATTTCAAAACCTAAATTGCTAAGCCTTTTAATCGCCAAAATATAGTCGTTTTTTGTGTTTTTTTGTTCAATGTCACTATTAGCTAAAAACCAATCTACCTGTTCCCAAGGCGTTAGTGGTCGTTCGGGTGTTATTCCTTTTGTTAATCTTCTCCATGTTCTACTATCCCAATCGCTTCTAAATATTGGCCCTCTACTCATAGGCATTTTATTATCAAGGCGGGCAAACAATATTTCTTCTTCCATGGTCATATAATAATTTGAGGATATTTAAATCTTTTTAACCCGAACTTCTTGGCATGTGATAAGTTTTTGTTTTTGCTAAAAGGTTTTAGCGTTAATTGAACCTTTTTGGATTGAGGTATTTTGAAGTTAGCAAGATTATTAGGATGGCTATTAGGGTTATTGCTATTGATGTTAGTATGCTTAACGCAGATAGGGATGAGGTTGTGAAAATTGATTTTATTATTGATTCTGTTATGTCGAAGACTGTTTGTCTCCAGGTGAATGCGATTGTGAATCCTAGTGTGACAATAATTAAGAATTTTATCTGGGATGCTAGTTCTTTTTTGAATTGATTCCCACCTACCAAGTAGCTTTTTGTTTTGTGCTTGAAACGCCTCATCTTTTAAGGGGAGAATAAGGCAAATCCACCTGCTAATTGTAGTAGTCCGAAGACTAATAGGTATAATCCAACAGCCCATCTAAGGATTTTTGGGAAAACTAGGATTGCAATGCCTAAGATAATTGCTAAAACGGCGGAAATTGTTAAAGATATTGCAACCATATTGTATTAAAGAGGGTGGGGTTTAAATATTTATGCCGGGCGCGTTCGGCGCTTCGCGCCTCACCCTTATTGTGACTAATTTATTTGGTTTCATCGGAATTCTGGGCCCATTTTGAGACTATTATTAGGCCTATTGCTCCAAAAATTGTAACAACAATTACTGTGTAAAGATCGGCAATATAGGGATATTTTTCTATATTTTCTACCTTGGTAAAATGAGTGATTGCTGCAAGAATGAAGTCTTTCCATGTTAGTGCTATGACTAAACCAAGAGCAGTGATTAGTGCTGTAGATGTGTGTTTTTTGAATTCTGAGCCAAGCTTTTGGGTTTTTTTTAAGATCCTGATTTCTTTTTTTACCTGTTTTTCTACCTCTTTTTTCTGGGTCTTTGTCAATTGTTTCGACATATCCTGTTAAATGTAAAGAGGTTTTTATATTTTTGCTATATTGGTTTTTTGGACAGGTGTTTGTTTTTTGGATTATTTGAGAAGTTTACCGACGATAAATGCTGTTTAAACAAGTGTTTAAATTTTTTTAATTTGATTAGAAGTTTTTGCATTATTTTTTGCTGTTTATTGGGTGTTTGTTTTTTATTTTTTTCAAAAAAGTGCTTGTTTTTTATTGTTTGGACAGGTGTTTGTTTGGTAAAAGGGGTGTTTAAGGATGTTTGTTTTGAAAAAAATAAGATAAACAGGTGTCATTTATGCTATAAAATATATTTGCCATTAGGGGCTTTGAAAAGGATATATTTATATACTAGAGCTGTTTTAAACAGGCATGTTTTTTGGACTGTTTGGTAATAAAAGGGTGAAAAAGCTTGAAGATGAAACTAAAAAAAGTTTTCAGGCTGTAAAAGGTGATTTTGATAGGGTCGGAGTGTGGATTAAACACCTTGATGAGCAAGATAAACAGGTGTTTGATATTCTTGGACAGCTAAAAAGTGATATTTCGACGATAAAGGATGAACTTGAGGGGCTTAGGGATGCTGTTGAGATTATTGGATCAAGCAAGAAAATTAAACAGGTGTCCAAAAATGAGGCTGTTTATATCAAACAACTGGGTGTTGATAGTGTCCAAAAACCTGTTCAAACAGCTGTTCAAACAGGCAATTTTCATCAAATATTGAATGGGTTGAGTTCTAATGAGAGGCTATTAGTGTTTACTTTAATGAATAGTGAGCTGAAGTTAAGTTATGAGGATTTAGCAAGATTGTTAGGAAAAGAGAGATCTACAATTAGGGGCCAAATAAATAGCATAAAACAGAAAAGTGAGGGTCTTATTAGAGAGATTCGGGAGCCAAATGGGAAAAAGAGGGTGTTTGTAGAGGAAGAAATCAAGGAAAAACTGGTAAAATATGCAAAAGTGAGAGTTGGCAAAGGAAAGAAATTGGGAAAAAAGAAGAAAAAATAGAGAAAAAAAGAGTAAAAGTGAGGGGAATTGGAAAAAGATGAACAAAAAAGGAGAAATGAGGGGAAAAAGATCCATGGTTCAGGTAAAAGTGAGAGGGAATCGGAGCTAAGGATCAATTCTCTTGAGGGTGATTTGTAGTGCCTAAGAAAGAAATTTGGCTCTTTCCGAAGTCCTTGCAGCCAAATTTGGCCAAATTTCTTTTTAGTGTTAACTGAAGATAATTATTCGGTTACCCGGATTAATTAGATATCTCTTAGTTTTTGGATTGTTTCTAAAGACGCGAGTTCCTTAAGATTTTTTGATATTTTTAGGATAATCTTTTTGTTGTTTTCTTTTGTTTTCTCGACGGGAACTCCTTTCTTTATTATCTTACCTATGTGGTCTCTGATGGATGATTCTGTTATTTGGAGATATTGGGATAGGAGCTGGTAATCGACGACAAGGCCTTGTTCTTCTAATTGGTATAATATTGCGAAAACTTTCATTTCTGTGCTCGTTAATGCTTGAAATTTAATACGAACTTCTTCCTTTATTTCATTAATTGTTTCTATAACTTTTGATGCTTGATTTAGCCTGTTGTCTGTCTGTCGATGTGTCTGTCTGTCTGTCGAAACCCCCTTATTTCTAGTGGAAATAACTGAATTTGAGCTTTTTACAGCTTCTAGAGGGTAATTAACTGTCGATGTGTCTGTCGATGTGTCGACAGGAAACGAAGGGGTGTCTATATTCGCCTGTCGATGTGTCTGTCTGTCTAAGGTTCGTTTAAGCAAATTAAAGCTGACGTTATGTTCCTTTATATTTGCTTTAATTTCTTGTAATTCTTGATTCTGTTTCTCTATTAAAGATTTAAGACCTGCTAGTTCAGTTTCTAGGTATTGGTAATTATAATATAAATTGTAAATGTCTTCCTTAGCTTTGTCGAAGGCTTGTCTTATCTTTTCTGGATTCATTGAATTTACCAGGTTTTTATAGATTTAAGGATTATTGTTCTTGAAAACCGTGAATGCTTGATTGGATAGCCTCCATCTTTGCCTGCGTTTATAATCAAGCCCTTCCGGATTCTTATTGATTTCTGTTACTAGAAATTTTGATTTCAGGTCTTGGAGAAGAGCTTTGACAAACTCTTCGTCCCGGGCTATCTCTTGGGCTATATGGGCTGTAAATGCTGATTGAGGAGATATAGAATATAAGTGGTGCAGAATTTGTTCTTGAATCTTGGCTTGCTTCTTGTTAGATATTTTTGGCATGATATTGGTTGGAATTGAAGTTTATAGATATTCGGTTTTCTAAACGATAGTTTCTTAAATGCTGGCTTCCGGGGATGGCTAAGTGATTTCTATTTAAGATGGCTGGAAAAATTGAATATATTGAAGCGTTGGAAAAGAAGGAGGTATCTGGGATTTTGAATCCTTTGGTTAAAGAATGGTTTTTTTCCCGTTTTTCGGATTTTTCATTGACACAGTTGTATGGGGTTAAGAGGATTTATGATAGAAAGAATATACTTATCTCGGCTCCTACTGGTGGAACTAAGACTTTGACTGCCTTTCTTGGCATTCTGAATTATCTTGTTGGTTTGGCATTAAAAGACGAGTTAGAAGATAAGATATATTGTGTTTATACATCTCCATTAAAAGCTTTGAGTAATGATATTTTTGTTAATCTTGAACAGCCGTTGAAGGAGATAGGAGAATTGGCTGAGAAGAAGGGATTAAAGATGCAGAAAATACGTGTTGGGCTTCGTACAGGAGATACCACCGCTAGTGAAAGAGCGAAGATGGTTAGAAAGGTTCCGCATATTTTGGTTACAACTCCTGAATCATTATCAATAATCTTAACGACACCTAAGTTTGTTGAGAATTTTAGGGCGGTGGAGTTTGTTGTTGAAGATGAAATTCATGCTATGGCTAATAAGCGTGGAGTCTACTTGTCATTATCTCTTGAAAGGTTGCATGAAAAGAGTTTGATTGAACCGGTTAGAATAGGCCTTAGTGCGACTATTGCTCCGATAGAGGAAATTGCCCGGTTTTTGGTTGGAAAAAACAGGGATTGTTTGATTGCCAAAGTTGAGTTAGTTAGGGATATTGATATAAAGCTTATTAGTCCTGCTGAAGATGTCTTAGAAGCAGAGGACCCAGAGAATAAAAAGAAGTTGTATAAGATTTTGGATGAATTAATTGATGAACATAAAACTACTTTGATATTTACTAATACAAGGGCAGCTACTGAAAGGGTTGTACATCATCTTGATGATTATTTTCCTGGAAAGTATATTGGGTTGATAGGGGTGCACCATTCTTCAATGAGTAAGAATAAAAGATTTGAGATTGAGGAAAAGCTTCGGAACGGGAAGTTGAAAGTTGTTGTTTCTTCGACTTCGTTAGAGCTGGGAATTGACATTGGTAGTATTGATTTAGTTGTTTTACTTAGAAGCCCGAAGAGTGTTGCTCGTGCACTTCAGCGTATAGGTCGTGCGGGGCATCAATTACATGCAAATCCCAAGGGAAGGTTTGTTGTTTTGGATAGAGATGATTTGATTGAATCCGGGATTTTGATGAAGAGCATGGTTGAGAAGAAGATTGATGAGGTGCAAATTCCTAAGAATTGTTTAGATGTTTTAGCACAGCAGATATATGGGATGGCTATTTCAAAGATTTGGAATGCTGAAGAGATGTTGAAAGCAATTAGGAGGAGTTATTGTTATTCTGATTTGAAAAAAGATGATTTTTATGATGTTATTTCGTATTTGGCAGGGGATTATGCGTTGGAACATAGGAATGTTTATGCTAAGATTTGGTATGATGAAGAAACCAAGGAAATTGGGAAGAGGGGAAAACTTGCCAGGGTTTTATACATGACTAATATTGGAACGATTCCTGAAGAAGGTTTTATTGAAGTTGTGATTCAGAGCCCCTCTGAAAGACGAGGACAAAGTGTTGGGAAAATTGATGAAGCTTTTTTAGAGAGGATAAAGAAAGGAGATGTGTTTGTTTTGGGAGGGGGCAAGTATCAATTTATGTTTTCAAGAGGCATGAAAGCTTATGTTATTGCTGATGTTTCTAGGACTCCTACGGTGCCCTCATGGTTTTCGGAGCAGTTACCATTGAGTTTTGATGTTGCTAATGATATTGCTCGTTTTAGAGGATTGGTAAGAGAAAGAATAAAGAAACCTAAGGAGGCGATTGATTTTATTGAGGATTATTTATACATTAATAGGGCTGGGGCGAAGAATATTTACCAGTATATTAGAGAACAATATAAGTTTTCTGAAATCCCGGATAACAGGACAATAGTTGTTGAAAAATTTAAAGAGGATAAGGAATATTTGTTATTTCATAGCATGGTTGGACGTAGGGTAAATGATGCTTTGGCTAGGGCTTACGCATTTGCAGCTGCCAGATTTAGGATGAGGGATATTGAGATTGGGATTAATGATAATGGATTTTTTATAGCTGGTGAGCAGTTGGATGAGAAGAAGATATTAAAAGCGGTTACGGCTGACAAGTTGGATGGAATTCTTAAGCAGGCAATTGAGAAGACTGATGTTTTGAAAAGAAGGTTTAGGCATTGTGCGGCTAGGGGATTAATGATTCTTAGAAGTTATAAAGGAAGAACAAAGAGTGTTGGTAAACAGCAAGTACATTCTCATTTTCTCTTGGCTGCTGTTAAGAAGATTTCAGATGAGTTTCCTATATTACGTGAGGCGCGGCGGGAGGTTTTAGAAGATTTGATGGATGTTGGTAATGCGAAGAAGGTTTTATTAAAGTTGGATTCTGGAAAAATGAAGTTTAAGGTTGTTAGAACCCCAATGGTAAGTCCGTTTGGATTGAATTTGATAATGCAAGGGCATGCTGATTTGATTAAGGTGGAAGATAAGATTAAGTTTTTGAAGAGGATACATCAGTTACATTTGAAAGTGATTGGAGAAGATATTTAGTATAGTTATGTTTGAATAAGATAATTGGTTGTATAAGTTGTGGCTGTTAGGTATTAAAGGGTTGAGGGATATAAGATACTGATGACTACTGAAAGAAACGGAGAAATTTTTTAGTGGGGGTTGTTATGCCTTCCTGCAATGGGCCGAACCTGTAAGAGATACTGGAAGCCCTGTTAAAGAAAGTTATTAGAGGAGAATAATTCGTAAGGCTGTGTAGGGCCTCTTTAGTTAAATTTAATTAGTCTTTTTCTGGGAAATTAATATGGAAGTTGAATATGTTGGGAAATGTTTGTTATTAAACATTGATGGGAAGAAGATTTTAGTAATTGGAGACCTGCATCTTGGTTATTCTGAAAGTTTGAGGCGTTCTGGTGTTTTAATTCCTGGAGATTCTTTTAAGGAAGTTGTAAGAGAACTGGGTAAGATAATGGAAAAAACAGGAAATGTCAACGAGATTGTTCTTTTGGGAGATTTAAAACATGAGTTTGGAGGGATTTCAAATGCAGAATGGAGAGAGATAAAAGAGTTGTTAGATTATTTAAAGAAAAAAGGGAAAGTGATTATTGTTAAGGGAAATCATGATAAAATAACGGAAGTTATTACAAAACAGAAGGGATTAGGATTAGTTGATTATTATATTATTGATGGGGTCGCATTCGTACATGGCGATAGGAAGTTAGAAGAAAGTGAAATATATGATAAGAAAATAAAATATTGGGTTATTGGGCATGGGCATCCAGCTATTAAGATTACGGACAATGTTAAGGAGGAAAAGTATAAGTGTTTTTTAGTTGGAAAGTATAAGAAAAAAGATGTGATTATTGTTCCGAGTTTTTTTGATGTTAATCTTGGAAGTGATCCGAGGGATTTTGATTTGGGTTTGGCTTGGAAGTTTGATTTAATGAGGTTTGTGGTAAGAGTTATTGAAGGGTTGGATGTGTTGAACTTTGGAGAATTGGGAAAATTGAATTATTGATTTGATTGACGAGTTAATGAAGGGATTCTTATATGGGATGGTAATCCAAGTTCATCTTGTAGTTGGAGTGCCTTTGGAGCACATTTTCTTAAAATAAAATTGTAAAGGAAGACCGTTGCATTTTTAGGGATTTTTTTCTTTTTCCAGGATTTAATAATGTCTTTTGATTCTTCCTTAGATACATTTAGGGTTATTGCTCCCTCAAATAAGATTTGAGCCATAAAATCTTCTTTCTTTGTAGAAACATCTTTGTAATTTAAAATATGGGTAAATCTTAATTTGACTGCTTCGGTGTCCTTTAAAAGATCTAATTTTTCCTTTGAAATATCTTGAAATTCTATTTTTGCATCTACATTTATTTGTTTAGAATGTTTTTCTTTGTTCCCTTGTATTTTTGTAAAATTAAATCCGATGACTTGCATTAAGAGGTTTATAGTTTGGGGTTTATAAAGATTATTACATTAAATCTTCTTCTGAAACTACTACGAAATCACCTATTGCAACAATAGAATTGTAGGGAATTATCATTTCTTTTTGGGGGGTTATTTCAAGATTAAGGTTTTTTACATAGGCTGTGTGATCTTTTAGAAGCATTTGAATTAGTTCCCCTGTTCTAGTTTCAAAAGTAATGTCCTTTACGGTACCTAATCTTTTACCCTCTTTTGTTACAACGAGGCGACCAACGACTTCCCTTAAAGGCTTTTTATCTAAACCCATGTTGTGAGTAAAGAGGCTTTGTATTTAAATATTATGATAATGAAAAGAATTGATTTAGGGCATTTGTTGGATAGTTAAAATAAATTTAAGGACCCTGACCCTTTGATTTCTTATGGAAAATATGAAAGGGTTTAAATACTGGAGGTAAACAGGTTTTTTTAATTTTCTTTTTTAAAGTTTATTATATTATATTATATATATTATATTAATTATTAATTAATATATGTATTAAAACAAGAACGTTCGTTTAATTTTGTTATTTATATTTTTTAATGAAATGGTTTCCAGTGGAAATAATGGTGTAGGGTATTTAATGCAAAATTATGCTTTGTTCGACGAAAAAGTGGCATTTGGATAAGAAATAAGGGTTATAAAATAGATAAGTTTATAATGTGATTTGATTTTTCTAAGCTAGAAAAAAGAGGATGGCACAGAAATTAGATAAAATATTTGATTCTTTTGTTGAAAATAATTTGTTTAAGGATAAGAGGGTTTTACAAACTAATTATACCCCCGATACTATTCCTCATAGGGATAATCAGATAGAAAATGTGGCTTCTATTCTTGCGCCCGCCCTTAGGGGAGACAGGGTGAGTAATTTGTTTATTTATGGGAAGACGGGGACTGGCAAGACATTAAGTGTTCAACATGTTACTAATGAATTAATGAAAAGGGTTAGCGATAGCAAAAGTGATAATCTAAAGGTGGTTTATATTAATTGTAAGTTAAAAAAGATTGCAGATACAGAATATAGGATTCTTGCAGAAATAATAAATAGTTTAGGCGGCAGCGTTCCTATCACAGGCCTCCCTACTGATGCAGTTTATAATAAGTTTGTGGATATGATTGATGATAAGAGGCAAAATGTTATTTTAATTTTGGATGAGGTTGATCAAGCGATTAAGAAAATAAGCGATAGCTTTCTTTATACATTAACAAGATTAAATAGTGACTTGAAGAATGCACAAATTGGAATAGTTGGCATTAGCAATAGTCTAACGTTTATGGATTGTTTAGACCCAAGGGTGAGGAGCAGTTTAGGCGAAGAAGAGTTGGTTTTTCCTCCTTATAATGCATTACAATTAATTGATATATTGAGAGAGCGATCTAAGACTGCGTTTGTTGATGGTGTTTTAGGTGAGGAAGTTATTTCTAAGTGTGCTGCATATGCGGCCAGAGAACATGGAGATGCAAGAAGGGCTTTGGACTTATTGAGGGTTGCAGGGGAACTGGCCGAGAGGACACAAAGCAAAAAAATAGAAGAAAAGCATATTGATGAGGCGAATAGTAAAATAGAAAAGGATAAAATGTTAGACATTATTGAAAATGAGCCAAGGCAGTTCCAGTTAGTTTTAATGGCTATAATGGATTTGACTGAAGATAAGAATTTTGATAAGATTTATACCGGAAATATTTATAATAAATATCAGGAAATTTGTGAAAAAACTAAGAATGAGATTTTAACACAGAGAAGGATTAGTGATATTATTGCTGAGTTTGACATGTTAGGCATTATTAATGCAGACGTTGTGAGTAAAGGAAGGCAGGGCAGGACAAGAGTGATTAAGCTTATGTTATCTGAAAGTTTAAAGAAAAAAGCAAGAGAGATTTTACTAGGCAATTTAAATATATGATGTTAAATGAAGGATGAAATACTTAGTTTGGTTAGGGAGAAGGGTCTTTTATTAGAGAAAGCTTTGTTTGAAGTTTTAGATAGTTTTGACAGCCTTCAGGATGCTCGTGATTTTTTAGAGGGTTTGGAAAAAGCTTCTGGGAATAAGGTAATTACAGTTTCTAACCTATCTAAAAATTTTGAATATGTAAAAGAAGTAGTTAATCATTTACCCGGACAGGAGAGAGAAGTCGTGGAGAGATTTCTTGTTAAAGGAGGATTAAATTTAGAGATTACTAAAGAGAGAGAAGTCGTGGAGACGAAACCGACAAGGAAACTTGACTATAAGGTATTTTATGCTGATGGGAATAATGCTCGGAAGATAGAAGTGAGGGATTTTGTTTCCCATTTTAGAGTAAGATATCAAGCCTTACAAAGGATTTTAATGGCCCGGCCAGAGGTTCAACAGAATTTGATTTCACTAAATAAATTGGGAGTGAATAGAGAAAGCTTTGTTTTTATTGGAATAGTCGCGGAGAAAAGAATTACAAAAAATAAAAATTTAATCATAAAGTTTGAGGACTTGACAGGTGAAATAAATGCACTTGTTAAACCAGATAGTGATTGTTTTAAAGAGGTTAATGAATTGCAGATGGATGATGTGGTTGCTGTAAAAGCTTCTGGGAATAAGGAATTAGCATTCATTTATAATATTTTTTGGCCTGAATCTATTTTGTTGGATAAAACTAGGTTTGATGAAGAGGTATGCGTTGCATTTTTGTCAGATATTCATGCAGGAAGTAAGAATCACCTTGGTAAGGAATTTCAGAAATTTATAAATTGGTTGAACGAGGATGAATTGGCTAAGAAAATAAAATATATGTTTCTTGTCGGGGATAATATTGATGGCGTCGGTATTTTTCCAGGTCAAGAAAGACTTCTCGAAAGGACTAGTGCTAAGGAGCAGTATGAAATGCTTTCAGAATATTTAAAACAAGTTCCAAAAAACATAACTATGTTTATGTGTCCGGGACAACACGACGCGGTTAGGGTTCCTGAACCCCAACCAGTTATTGGAAGAGATTATGGGGAGGCTTTGTATGATATTGATAATTTGGTTTTGGTTTCCAATCCTGCGATGGTTAAGTTGATGGAAAAGGATAAGGAGTTCAAGGTTTTGATGTACCATGGTGCGAGCATTCATGTGTTCATTAATGAAATTGAAGAATTAAGATTGATGAAAGCTCATAAATGTCCGGCCAAGGCTATCAAACATATGTTAAAGAGAAGACATTTAGCGCCTATGCATGGGGTGGCTCATTCTATTGTTTATGTACCTCATTTGGAAAAAGACCCCTTGGTAATAGAGGAGGTTCCAGATGTTTTATGTATGGGAGAGGTGCACAGGTTGGATATCGATAGCTATAATGGTGTTAGGATAATTACTGGGAGTTGCTGGCAATCTCAGACAGAATATGAAGAAAAAATAGGGAATGTCCCAGAAGCATGCAAGGTCTCTATTTTAAATTTAAAGACAGGAGAAATAAAAATTTTAGACTTTAGCGAAGATGAAAACTAATTCCCATTTTGCACGTATAAAAAAGAAAGTTGATGAATATTATAATGTAGCAGAATCTGCACGTAGCAAGGGTTTGGATCCTGTTTCAAAAGTAGAGGTTCCTATCGCAAGCTCCTTGGCGGAAAAGGCCGTTGGGTTGATATCTGTTATGTATCCCCAATTACAGGATAAAAAGATTGTAAATCGGATATTGGAGCTGGAAAAAAAATATGGTCAATTAAGTATTTCTGTTTCAATGTTAATTGCCGAGGATATAGCAAAAGAAAAGTATTGTAAATTTAAAGATAAGATTGAGGCAATCGATGCAGGGGTAAGAGTTGGTTTTTCATATACTACTCTAGGTGTTGTTTCAAGCCCATTAGAGGGATTTACAGGTCTAAAATTAGGTAAGACAAGAGACGGGAGAGATTATTTCAAGGCTTATTTTTCTGGCCCTATTAGAAGCGCAGGAACCACCGCAGGGTGTGTTGTTTTGATGATTATCGATTATTTAAGAGAAATATTTGGTTATGCTAAATATGATCCAAGTGAGGAAGAGGTTAAGAGATATATTACGGAAAATTATGATTATCATGAGAGAGTCACGAATTTACAGTATTTGCCTACGGAAGAAGAGATAACTTTCCTTGCAAGGAGGCTCCCTATTCAAATTTCTGGTGAGCCTACTGAACAAAGAGAGGTTTCAAATTACAAGGATTTGGATAGAATTGAAACTAATTTTATTAGGGGGGGAATGTGTTTGATTTTTTCTGAAGGTTTAGCACAGAAAGCTGCCAAAGGGTGGCGTTTGTTGAAGGGGGCAAAGGAGAAAGGCTTGCAATCTTCGGGATGGAATTGGTTAGATGAATATATTGAATTACATTCTAAGAGGGAAAAGAAGGGGGATGATAGCAGTCCTACTTATATCAAAGATCTTGTTGCAGGAAGGCCCGTGTTTGGACATCCAGGTTCTTCAGGAAGTTTTAGGTTTAGATATGGAAGAGGAAGAACTTCTGGATTTTCTGCCACTTCGGTTCATCCAGCAACTATGGCTATTACAGACGGGTTCATTTCTTTTGGAACACAGTTAAAGATAGAAAAACCAACTAAGGGGTGTGCAGTTTCGTCTTGCGAAGGCATAGATGGGCCAATTGTTAAATTGAGTGATGGAAGTGTTAGAAAACTCAAGGATTTTGATGAGGCTAAGAAAGTTTATTCTGATGTAGATGAAATAATTTATCTTGGGGATTTGTTGATGCCTTTTGGTGATGTTGCTAATAGAAACTATGATTTACTTAAATCAGGATATGTTGAGGAATGGTGGGCATTGGAAATGGAAAAAGCTGGAAAAAAAATAGATGATGAAAAGAATGTTAGTTTTGAAGACGCCTTAAATTATTCTGATAAATTTAACGTGCCCTTACATCCAAATTATATTTTTTATTGGACCCAGATAACCTTGAAGGACTTTTATGGGTTGATTGATTGGATTGCTAGAGGTGTTGTCAAAGGAGATGATTTAATCTTACCATTTTCTTCAAAAAATATGGAACGCTTTGAAAAGGGGAAGAGAACTTTGGAGCTGATAGGTTGCGAGCATAGTATAGGAGTGGAAAATGTTATTGTTAAGGGAAGTGAGGCAAAATCGCTTTTAACAAATCTAGGATTGGAATTCAAGGAAGGAGATTTGGAAAAAAATGTTGATGAAATTATAAAGAAGATGGATAAAGAAAAAGGCGTTTTAGAAAATATTAATCTTTTTTCAAGATTTAAAATTAAAGATAAGGCTGGGTCTTTTATCGGGGCAAGAATGGGCAGACCTGAAAAGGCAAAATTAAGAAAATTAACGGGAAGTCCACATGTATTGTTTCCCGTTGGTGTTGAAGGAGGGAGATTAAGAAGTGTTCAAGCTGCTTATGAGGTTGGGAGGGTTAAGGCAGAGTTTCCTAATTATTTTTGTAAAAAGTGTGAAGAAGAAAGCGTTTACCCCAAATGTGTGAAATGTGGCGAGAGTTGCAAGAAAATGCATTATTGTTTTGTTTGTGGAAGGAGTTCAGATGACAAATGTAAACAGCATGAAAGAGACTCGCAGTATAGGGAGAGGAGAATAGATATTAGACACTATTTTGATGTGGCTAAGAAGTCTACAGGAGTCCGGTTAGATGATCTGCCCGTCGCGGTTAAAGGCGTTAGGGGGACAAGCTCAGAAGAGCACGATTGTGAAAATCTTGCAAAAGGCTTGTTGAGGGCCAAATATGACTTGCATGTGAATAAGGATGGCACCATAAGATATGATGTTACTGAAATGCCTATAACTCACTTTAAGTCCGTGGAAATTGGTACAAGTATAGAAAAACTAAAGGAGTTAGGATATACTGAAGATGTGAATGGGGCTGAATTGGTTTCTGGAGATCAGACAGTTGAATTATTCCCTCACGATATTATTTTACCTTCTTGTCCTGTTACACAAGATGAAAGGGCTGATGATGTGTTTGTGAATGTGGCTAAATTTGTTGATGATGAATTAGAAAAAATTTACAGGTTACCCAGATTTTTCAATGTTGAAACAAGAGATGATTTAATCGGCACTTTATTTGCTTGCATCGCACCACATATCTGTACCGCAACAGTTGGAAGACTGATTGGATTTTCTAAAACCCAAAGTTTGCTCGCAAGTCCCTACATGCATGCAGCCATGAGAAGGGATTGTGATGGAGATGAAGCAGCAGTTATCTTATTGATGGATACTCTTGTTAATTTCTCCAGGAAATTTTTGCCCGCCCATAGAGGTGGTACACAGGATGCTCCGCTTGTTTTAAACTTTAAAATTAATGCAGGAGAGGTTGATGACCAGATACTGGATTTTGATTGTGGCAGTTATCCTTTAGAATTATACGAGTTTTCAGAACAAGGAAAACATTCTTCAGAGGTTAAGATTGAAATGATAAGTGACAGGTTGAGAGATGGAAAAGACCCTTATACAGGAATAGGCTTTACTCATAAAACAGACAATTTTAATAATGGGTGTTTGAATTCATCTTATAAGTTTTTACCCACAATGGAAGACAAAGTGAGCAAGATGATGGCGCTTTGTGAAAAAATTAGAGCTGTGGATACAACAGATGTTGCCCGATTGGTTATAGAAAGGCACTTTATTAGGGATACAAAAGGCAATTTTAGAAAATTTTCAATGCAATCTTTTAGGTGCGTAGGTTGTAATAGCAAGTTCAGGAGACCTCCCTTAACGGGAAGATGTACTAATTGTGGAGGAAAGATAATATTTACTATTTCCGAGGGCAGTATCATCAAGTATTTAGAAAAGGCCTTGAGATTGGCCAGGGATTACCATGTAAGCGAATACCTATTAGAATGTCTTGAGCTGACAAAGAAGGATATCGAGAGCATGTTTGGAAAGGAGAAAGAGAAACAGACTACTTTGTTTTAATTATTATATATTAGAGGTAACCAGGAATTTGATACTGATACAAATTGAAGAATATAAAAAATGAATAAATCTAAAGTTTTTTTAACTATCTTGATGGCTTTTGTTTTTGTAGCAAGTTTTGCGTTTGCGGTCAAGTCAGTTCATGTAGACTCTAATGGTGTTGAGACTGCTTTGGAACAGACATCTTGTACGAAGATACAGGGTGGTGAATTGTTAACAAGCGATAATGCTGTAATTGAAATAGGATTTGACATGCAGGGTTATAATTACCAATGATATATGTTCAATGGAAGTCATTACGGATTTGACAGTTATATTGGAAGTGGCACATGGCTTACAAACCATCAGAAGGGAAGTTACATATAGGATAATGAAAATTGTAACTGGGATTACTTTATGAAAATTGTTGCTGCATTCAATGTTACCTTAACATAAGGAGTTCGGTATGATGCAGATGGCATTGAGATTGACTCTGAAACTGGGCAATTCGTAATAATTCAGCAAGTTGAAAATAACTCTTGTTCGGACGCTAATGGGGCTGCATATCTCGGAGACGCCCCAACTGGATTTGCTTTTTACAACACTTAAATAACCTTTATTTTTTCTTATTTCTTATTTTCTTTTTATGTCAAGGTTGCCGATGCAGAAAACC
>PFOR01000003.1 GCA_002792635.1 Candidatus Pacearchaeota archaeon CG_4_10_14_0_2_um_filter_35_33
TAACCTCTAAACACATTCTTCAAACTCTCTGAAGATAATTCCTCACCATCTACTAACAAACTCTCAAATTTAACAAATTTAGCCCCAGTCCAATAACTAACTTCATCCTCAATAATATCATACATCACCTTAGGGGGTGACTCAACATTAATAATCGAATTATTCATACTAGGAACAAAATCCTTTATGATTTGGGGGATATCATAATAAAGAAAAGCTCCAAAAAATATCCCTATTATTAAAACAGCAATAACTGCCCCCAAAACCATCTTCTTCTCTATACCTTTCTTATTCATCATCCAAACCTCAACAGATTTTTAATGAAACCTGCAAAACCAGTTGCATTGTCTGAAAACAGAGCATAGATTACAAGCCCTAGTATCAAAAGACCTACTCCAATAATCCATGGAACAAGATGATCCCAAACAACACCTTTCTTTTTCATAATCTTTTAACTCCCTTCCCAATTATAAATCTAACCATATAATTTATAACTTTCCATTTCATTACCTATAAGTAAAAAGAGGGGAAAATGACATCTACAAGAGATATAATAAAAAAATATGAAAAAAAGATAGAGTCAGAATTAAAAAACAAAAAACAATCTTACTCTAGAGAATATTCCCAGTTCAAACAAGAAATGCTCCCTGAAATGACCCGTTATAAAAGATGGACTGAGGCATTAGGAAACATAGTAAAAATAAATCTTGCAGAAAAAGACAGGACAAAAACACAAGGATATCTTAATACTGCACACATAGATGTAACTCCAGAACAAGCACTAACATTGTCAATAGTTTCATTAATCTTATCATTCTTTGGAGTTGTATCTATAATTTTAGGATGGTTTTTCGTAACAGGAGAGTTCCAAGTCCTCTTATTGTTCCTGGGATTGATAGCAAGTCTGTTCGTTTTTTATTACACATATACGATGCCAAAACGATTAGCAAATAGTTGGAGGATGAAAGCTTCTTCTCAGATGGTTCCGGCTATCCTCTATGTTGTGGTTTATATGAAACACACGTCCAATTTAGAAAGAGCAATTGAATTTGCATCACAACATCTGGAAATTCCTCTTGCCTTAGATTTCAGAAAAATAATTTATGACGTAGAAATAGGAAAATACTCAACAATAAAACAATCCTTGGATACATATCTTGAAAACTGGGAAGAATACGCACCAGAATTTGTGGAAGCTTTCCATTTAATAGAGTCCTCCTTATTTGAACCATCTGAAACAAGAAGAGTCCAGATACTCGAAAAAGCCCTTCAAGTAATTCTTGATGGTGTTTATGAAAAAATGTTAAAATATACGAGAGAGATTCGTTCTCCGTTAACAAACATTTATATGCTTGGAATAATACTGCCAACACTTGGTCTTGCACTACTCCCTTTGGCATCAGCCTTATTACAAGGGCTAGTTCAATGGCAACATATCTTTGTTATATTTAATATAATCGTGCCTTTCTTTGTATTTTACATGACCTCAGAGATTCTATTCAAACGCCCAGGAGGACATGGAGAATCATCCGTTCTAGAATTAAATCCAGATTACCCAAAATACGCATCAAAAAAACCATGGATAACTGCTTTTATAATCGCATTACCCTTATTACTCCTGGGCATGCTCCCCTTCATATTTCAAGTATCCTTCATCACCTCATCATTAGGTCTTCAATCAGATTACACATTCCAAGAATTAGGTATTCCATTCTTCGAACAGGAGTTGTTATTTGACTTTAAAGACACTGGATTAGGAAGGAAGGTTGGACCATTCGGTTTACCCGCTGTTCTATTAAGTATGTTTATCCCTCTTTCCATAGCCTTATTCTTCGCATTAACTTACAGAAAGAAAACAAAAGAGATGATAAAGGCGAGAGATTCAACGAAGTCATTAGAAAAAGAATTCACAAATTCTTTATTCCAATTAGGAAACCGTATTGGGGATGGGACGCCTGCCGAATTAGTCTTCGGGAAAGTTGCACAATCAACACAAGGACAAAAAACACAAAAATTCTTCTTATTAGTTGATCAAAACATAAAGCAAGCAGGAATGTCCATAGAAAAAGCAATATTTGATAAAAAAAGGGGCGCTATAATCTACTTTCCATCCGCCTTAATTTCTACATCTATGAAGATCTTAATAGAGTCTGTAAAAAAAGGACTTCAAGTAGCTGCAAGATCCCTGATGTCTATTTCAGAATATGTAAAAAATATCAACAGAATCACAGAAAGACTTAGAGATTTATTGGCAGAAATAGTTTCGGATATGAAATCCAACATGACTTTCCTAGCACCTTTATTGGCAGGAATAGTAGTCGGCCTTTCAAGTATGATTGCACTAATATTAAACAGGTTAACTCTATTAAGCAATTTAGTAGGAGATACATCCTCCGTAGGGCAAGGATTTGCATTCGCTTCTATAACGGAACTGTTTGATATAACTTCAGTAATTCCGCCATATTACATGCAATTAGCAATTGGAATTTATATTGTAGAAATAATATTTATCCTTACAACTGCTTTAGTGACTGTAGACTCTGGTAAGGATCCGCTAAAAACCAAATATGACTTATCTAAAAATCTTCTAAGGGGCACCGCATTATACTTAATCGCCTCTATAGTTACTACAATCACATTGTCTGTACTAGCAATAGTTGCGCTAGGTGGTTTAATTTAAGAAAGTTTCTTAGCCATTCTAACAGCCCATTCTCTCCATTCTGGGAAAACCCTATCACTTACCGGCAACCCAACTTCTTCCCTAACCTTATCACTAATCTTGTGGAACATATCATTAGATAAAGTGTTAAATTTGGCTTCCATTAATTCTGGATTGCCAAGCTTCTTAGAAATGTTAACAATCTCCTGCTTTACTTTTCCCCTTAAAATTATATTATCATAAACGGCATCCCAATTTCCAGCCCAGCCTCTGACATTTCCTGCAATACTCTTCAAGACCTCTGAATCTCCATTAATTAACTCTTCAGTTGGTTCCAATTCATCTTTCTCAACATCATATTTAACCAAATCAACAAACCCTGCTTCTTCCATTGGGTCTTTAGTCCAATGTTTTCTCACTTCAGCCAATTCAACAACTCTTTTCTTTGAGTGTAACCCATCTGCCGTCCTAATCGGATTTGCAACCATTACGATGTCGGTTGCTTTAAAGCTCGTAACTGGAACCCCCAAATCATTAACAATCCTGTCAAAAACACCATACGGGCTTGCACCGTGAATCGTTCCAGCAACAACATTTGCCAAGGCCCCGACCCTCATAGCCTCATACAATGCTTTTGCCTCCTTACTCCTAACCTCTCCAACTATCAGAGCGCTATCACCCAATCTCAAACTTGCCCTTATCCCTTCTGACGCCTCTAATTCATTAGTTGTCTCCAACAACGCGCTTCTAACCTTCATCCTCTGTATGTTGTAATTAATCTTCCTCATAGCCTCAACAGGCAACTCCAGAGTATCCTCAATGACTAGTGTCCTTACATTTGGGATGACTTCTAACATTAAACTTCCTAACAAACTAGTCTTCCCACTGCTTCTGGTTCCAGCAACCAACAAGGTTCTATTTCCGTCAATTAAAAAGCTCATCAATCCCGCTGAAAAGCTATTGATCATTTTATTATTAATAAATAAAGGCAATGTCCATGGCTTATCTCTGTGTCTTCTAATAGCATAAGCCAGCCCATAAGGCGACAAAGGCCTTTGGATAGCAGAAATTCTAGACCTTATCTTCCCAATCACTAAATTGCTATCTAACACGGGATGTGACTCATCCAACGGTCTCCCGCTTTGAAGCCTCAACTTTGCAGCCCATGAATCTGCATCTTCAAAACTCGGCAATATATTAGTCACACAATCATCGTGTTCTTGGTGCCTAACATAAATTGGATTTTGGGCAATGGGGGAGTTCAAATAAACGTCTTGCAACTGATTATCCATCAACAAAACTTCTATCAAACCAAATCCGACAGTCTGCCTAACAAGAATATTCGCCAATTTATTTATTTGCTCATAACTTAGCTTTATCCTTTTATTCTGTGCCAGCTCATTAACTAAATCTCTTGCAATATTATAAAAAACAGTTCTTGTCTTTTCAGGATCTGTAAATTCCTCTCCCTTCGGTTGATGCTCAACCAATACATTCCTCGCAAGATTCAGCAAATCATGTTGCTCTTCATTCAAACTATATTCAGGAGGGATAACATGATATACCTTCCTTGAATCTCCTTTCTTTTCCAAGATAGTGACTGTAAATTCCTCGCTATCTGTTTTTATTTCATACTGGTCAACCAGCTCTGCCCCATCTGGAAGTTCTGCAACTAATCTCGTAAAAGTAAAATTAGGCATTACGTCTGGCCTAAATATTTTTTTATAAACTTCCCTCTCTCCCGGAAGAAAACTGTCAATCTTCTTCCCAATTTCTTTAATCAGCCTCAGATTCTCAACCTTCTGAAGAACGCTCTCAAGAAGCCTAACATATCCCTTAATACTAAATGATGATGTGCTCTCTTCAGCCAAGGCATTATAATTATCTATCAGCCTTTTTAACTCAAGATAACAAGCAACAGGGTCTTGCCTTAATAGATTAAGCAAATAAACCAACTCTCCGTGAATTGAACTAACATCTTGCTGTCCAAAAAGTTGCAATCTTGCAGGAGAAAGAAGATTTTCCTGCTTCATAAAAAAATTATAAAGTCTTGCAACCTCTGCCAACAAGAATACCTCCCTAGAATCATAATTATAATTCCTCTGTTGAGAAAAAACAATTCTCGAAACCTCTGGATTATCAATTAATGCGTCTACTGCCCGACCCATGACACTTGGATGCTCTGCAATTGAGGGAGCATAAGGAGCACCAAGATAGTTAATATACAAAATGTCCTCTCCTTCCAGCCTATCGATGCTGATGTCATAAAGCTTAGCCTCTTTTTCAAAAACCATTATAAAATACCCCAAAGTTAAATTAAATACATTTCTATTCTATACAAAACAATTTTAAACTCTATAGGGCTATAATCACCATGCAAGAATACAACGAATATCAAAATTTTGCTTCTGACGGATCTACAAGGTTAAGAGACCTGGAAGAAAAGCACAGGCTACTAAAAGAAAGAACCCTATTAATAGGCCAAAATCTCATTCAGGAAAGAGAAAAAACATTCTCAGACTTACAGGAGTTAAAAAAAGAGGTAATAGTATTAAAAGAAGAAACGCTTAGGATGAGAGAGCTAATGAAAAGAATGTCTGAACAAATTTCCAGCTTAGCACGAAGAGAAGAATTAATGATATTGCAAAGGCAATTTGATATGTTTAAACCAAATATAAAATAGAGGCAAAATGGGCACATTAGATGAAGTAAAAAAAATGCAAGACCAGGGAATGACAGAAAGTCAAATTAGAACAAACCTAAAAGGAAGAGGGATTACAACTCGTGAGATAGATGATGCTTTTTCTCAATCGCAGATAAAAAATGCAGTTGAACAAAGGCTCGCTCAATCCCCTTCCAATTTTGCTCAACCCAATCAATCTCAAGACAATTCCCAAATGCAAGCATCCCTTCTCCCCCCAGAATCCCAACATCCTGCCGCCGATTTCAACACGCCTCCTGGAAGCGAAAATCAAAATCAATCTTCCAATCAACAACAGATGGCTGAATACCAACCACAAACGCCTCAGCCATCTCAATCTACACCAGGATATGAACAAACAATGCCTGTAGGAAACTACGCTCCACCCCAAACAGGGCAGCAAGTCCAAGAATACAATCCAGAAAGCTATCAAGGTTATGAAGAATATCAGCCCTATCAATCGTACACTTCAGGAGCAAGCCCGGAAATGATTTCTGAAGTTACAGAACAACTAATAACTGAAAAACTTTCAGGAATAAGGAAAAAACTAGAAAAGGGAATCGACATTAAAAACACTATTGGAACTAAGGTTGACTATTTAGAAGAAAGATTGAAAAGAATTGAAAAAATAATTGACACTCTTCAATCTTCAGTTTTAAGAAAAGTTGGAGATTACACTGCAGATGTCCAAGACATAAAAACAGAACTGGTAGAAACTCAGAAATCCCTTTCAAAACTATTTCCTGAAATACAAGACAGAGCCCATAAAAAACACAAAACAAAAAAGACTCACAAGAAAAAATAATTCTTAATTAGACTTAACTAAAACCCAGCTAATTATTCCTGATAAAATAAGTAAAAATATTGCTCCTAAAACGGGTCCTGAAAATAGCCAATCACTCAATATCAAAGCTTCCGCATTAGTGCCATAATTAATGCTCCATGGGAAATAAGGACTGATAACTGAATAAAAAACCTTGATTCCAGAAACAACAAACACAATTATCGCGACAATAACTACTGTTATGCCAAGACCTTTATGCATCCATTCAGCATTCCCCACAAATCCAATTAAAACCAATATGAAAAACAAACTAATTACTAATACAGCCATCCATGGAATAATAGTTAAAACATACTGTTGAACTGTCGCTGCTGTAATAAATAAAGATGCTATCACAAAACTCAAGAATAATATCAGCAACTTGTTATCGCCAAGAACCCCTGTCTTGACTAACAGGGCAAACATAATAATAAAAACAGCTAAAAAAGCCCACACCGGCGCAAAATAAGCTATCACAGAAACATCTGCTACCATTTTTACTTACTCCACAATCCTTTTATAGCATCGACTTTATCTTTCTTCTCACTCTTCCCATTTGACACAACAACGGCAATTATAACTCCTATAAGCAAGGTAATCAAGACCAAATATCCGATAAGTTCGGAAGTTATAAATCCGCCCCCATATCTGTATACATTAAGATCTGAATATGTTGAACCAAGCACTATCAGGAATATTACCACGCCGACTCCCAATAATATCCAACCCAAAACTGCTCTCGAGCCTTCAGGAGTAAATAAGCCTGTCAATATCACTAACACAAGAATAACAACTAATCCAACCCCCAATTTAGGAGAAATTATATTCAAAAAATCTGTATACACAGGCCATCTCACTGCCAGTAAACCTAATACCAATGCAATAATTACGTGAACTCCCCCCCTATCGCCAAAAATCCCTGTATAGGATAAAACTCCAAAAATAATTGCGAACATCAGCAAGAAAGGCAAAATAAACGTGAACAGGCCAAGACTGTCTAACTGAAACAAGACCTCTTCAAAACTAAGGTATTGCATAAATACTGGAATCCCACTCAACCCAATCATATCATAATCAGCTAAATCTTATTTAAATATGTTTCTAAACTCTCACTCGTCTTTCTTCTTCTCTTTCTTCTTACCGAAAGGCACCACAACCAATACTAAAGCAACCATCACAATCACCACCATCACAACATTAGCTACCAAGTCTCCGCTCGCTTTCCCATAGAATAATTCAACAATATAATCCCAGCCCCCTGTGACTACCAAGACAGCAATTATCAAAGCAATCATAATAACAGTCCCTATTCCAAACTTTAACCATTTATTCATGTCAAAATCTCCTTCTTTAAACAGCATTCCATACATAATCATGAAAATCAAAATTATAACAACCCCTATTGCCATGAATGGAACCAGGTTCAAAATTATATTTACGGCATTGGCAAACGCAACAACTATCAAACCAAGAACCAAGGCAACCAAGGCATCAATTTGCTTCTTATTATCCCCGAAAATCTTGGTCTTTTGTAATATTCCAAAAACAACAACAAATATCAGCAAGAAAGGCAAAACCAACTCAACAAAATAAGCACTTTGTAACACCGTCGCCATATCAGAACAATTAATTCAATCTATTTAAACGTTTCTTATACTAAAAAGAATTAACTAAAATCAGACTCTTCCTGAGCAATATCTATGTCAAGACTCTCTTCCCTCAAAGGTAAGGAGCCCTTATTCACAATAAAGACATCCCCAACAGCCTTTACAAACTGGTGAGGAATAACAACACCTCTAGCTCCGCCCAGAAGATTCATGAACCCTGATCCGACCTTGATTTTCCAGCCATCTATCTTGTTATCAACAAGATTCACCTCTTCAACCTGACCAAAAAAGTCTCCCTCTGAAGTATAAACCTGCTTCCCAACGGCATCACTTAACTTCTTAATCCTTAACATAAGAGAAAATAAGACATTGAGTATATATACTTTACGATAGCACAAAATATACATCATCTAAATTCTCGAAATTACAAAAATGTTTATAACTCTGCTCATCCATGAACAAGAATGAAAGAAAAAGAAATTTTCCACATAATTATGGGAATTCTTATACTCTCAATAGTAATCGGATTTAAAGACCTAGTCTTATATGCTAATTATTCTTTTATGGGCTATGCAATTTTATTCTCGGCCATAATAATTATTGTAAATGTTCTAGCCAAGAAGGGAATGGCTTCTTTCTTAGATTCAAGAGTAGAGCACAAGATATGGTTCTGGAAAAGGCTTTGGTTCAAACAAAATTGGAATCTAAAAAATGCAATACCCACTGGAGCAATTATTCCATTATTCATTTCTGCATTCTCGATTGGATTCTTTAAAGTGATGACCGTTCTCACATTCGAAACCTTTGCATTGAAAAGAAGAGCTGCCAGAAAGTTCGGATATTATTCATATACTGAATTGACAGACTTCACGGTAGGAATGATAGCAACTGCAGGAATCGTAGCAACTTTGTTATTGTCCCTAATAACATACTGGTTTGAGCCACTCGAAACCTTATCAAGAATGGCGGCTTACTACGCCTTCTGGAACATAATACCCTTTTCAACATTGGATGGGATTCACATCTTATCAGGAATCAGAAAAGTTTGGTATGTTCTTGCAACAATAACAGCAATTTTTGCTCTATTTGCCCTTTACACAGGGCTAGTATAAACTAAAACTTTATATTCTCTATCTCTAAAGATTAACATGCTCTCTATAAAACCACGAGATTATCAAGAATCTATCTTCCAAACAGCCAAAGACAATAACACTCTTGTAGTACTACCAACTGGGGTTGGAAAAACCCTTATTGCACTATTGCTAACCATAGAAAGGCAAAAAAAATTTCCTGGACAAAAAGCGCTTATTTTGGCACCGACAAAACCCTTAATAGAGCAACACTTCAACTCTTTCAAAAAACAATTACCCGAGTTATTTGCTCAACTTGAACTATTCACTGGAGCTACACCGGCACTTCAAAGAAAAAAACTCTGGAACAATGCAGACATTATTTTTTCCACCCCCCAATGCATTGCTAATGACATCGAAAAATATCTCTACGATCTTAAAGAAGTTTCACTATTGGTGATAGACGAAGCTCACAGATGTTTAAAGAATTACAGCTACACAAAAGTTGCAAAACGATATCGCCAGGAGTCTTTTCATCCGAGAATTCTTGGACTTACTGCTAGCCCCGGCTCAGATTCAGATAAGGTAAATCAAATCTGTGCTCATTTAGACATAGAAAAAATCGAGTCGAGAACTCGGGAATCAAAAGATGTCAAGCCCTATTTACAAACCCTGGACTTTGAGAAACACTTTGTCCCATTCCCAAAAGAATTCATTGAAATTCGCACATTATTAAATAATATTTATCAAAATAAAATAAAACAATTAAGAGAAAAAAACATCCTATTTGGTCCTGCAAACAAAATAACTTTATTAAAACTACAATCAAGGCTCGCTCTTCAAGCCGGAAAAGGAAACGGTGCCTCAATGTATGGAATGTCCCTAACAGCTCAGGCAATTAAAATATCTCATGCCTTAGAATTGCTAGAAACCCAAACATTATCAGGTCTCCAAACATATCTAAATAAATTAGTAAAAGAAGCCGAACAAAAAAAGAGCAAAGGTGTGCAAACACTAGTAAACTCCAAAGAATTTCAAGCCTCTCTTTTATCACTTAACAACCTCTTAAAAAAACAAATAGAACATCCAAAAGTAGAAGAACTCAATGTATTAGTAGAGCAGGATTTGCAAAACAAAAACGCTAAAATTATAATATTCACTCAATTCAGAGACACAACATTAGTAATAAACAATAAACTAAAACAAATTTCTTCAGCAAAACCGACAATATTCGTCGGACAAGCCAAAAAGAAAAACCCATCGGGTTCAACAGGCCTATCTCAAAAAGAACAAAAACAAATAATCCAAGACTTCCGGGATTCAAAAACCAACATATTAATTGCAACATCAATCGGAGAAGAAGGCTTAGACATCCCGGAAGTCTCTGCAGTTTACTTCTATGAACCAATACCCTCAGCAATCAGAAAAATTCAAAGAGCTGGAAGAACAGCACGCCTCTCTCCAGGAAAACTAACAATACTAATTACCAAAAATACCAGGGATGAAACATACCATTATGCATCCGTAGCAAGAGAAAGAAAAATGTATAAAGTAATAGATAAAGTTAAATCAGACCTAAAAAAACCAAAAACATTAAAGGATTTTAAATAAGAAATTTCTAAATCCTCCAAACCCTCTTGGCATTATTATAAAAAATATCTCTTTTTTCTTCTTCATTACATAATTCCTCAACAATCTCCCTCTGTAAATCCAAAAACTGCTTTCTATATCCTTCCCCGTCTTTCTTGAAAACGTTGTAGCTATCACTCCCCCATATTATCCTCTTGCTTCCAACAGCCTTCAGGGAATTTCTAAAAACCTCTTTCAAATCATAACTGTAAGGAGTATAATCCAACCAATTATTTGTTCCAGAAGTGTCAAAATAAACATTCTTATTCTTATACATAAGCATTAAGGCTTCCTTAAAATAACCTGCACCAAAATGAGCAATTATCACTTTCAGTTCAGGGTATTTCTTAACAATTGGACTCAAATCAATTGGATTCCCATATCTCAAATCTCCTAAAATAGCAGAAACTCCAAAGTGAAAAACCACAGGCAATCCATTATCGGAGCAGTATTTATACAATTTATTCATTCTTTCATGGGCAACATCAAACCCATGCCAAACAGGATACAACGCAAGACCTTTTGCACCCTTTTCTATATCATGCATAAAAACATCATAATAATCGTCCCTCAGAGGATTACATGTTGTTGCCCCAATAAACCTGTCAGAACCATTAACATAATCCATAAAAACCTTGCTCCCGTGCTGAACCCCTAGAAAAATAACTTTTTCAACACCCTGTTTATCCAAGACCTCATTCCATTTCTTAGCACAGTCCTCAATACCCACATCAGGAATTGCATCTAAAAAACTTCTGTCTTCCATCACCTCAGGCATGTCTTTCTTAACGCCAAAATGAGAATATGCATCAATTATCATTTTCACTCCTAAACAAAGAGTTTTATAAATGTATCCTTTTAAATATTAAATGAGTTTAATAAAAAAAGCATCAAGATTTGAAACAAGGCACAAAATAATTTCATTTCTTATTGTTATGTTAGTAACTATCCTATTAACAAGATTAATAACCTCAATCAGAAATCCAAACCTGATAATCAAAGGATTTGAACTGCACCATTTCTATTACGGACTAATAATCATGATAATCATTTTATTGGTCATGGTCTTCAGAAGAGGAAACTTTAAACTAAATCTTATAATAACAGCAATAGCAATAGGGCTGATAATTGATGAGCTGGTCTTCATAGGAACAAAGGTAAGTGGACCGTTAGAATACACTTCAACATTTTCATCCGCAATTATCTTAGTCATAGTAATAATGCTAATAGTAGAATTTGTCTTCTATGTCTTAAAGAAAAAACAAGATGTCTAAATTCCTAAATCCTTTCTCCAAAAATAAGATAAAAGAAAAACAACAATTAGAAATAACAATAGATAACAGAGAAAGAAACTCCTTAATTCCATCATATCTAAAATCATTGGGATTCCAAATCCAGTTTTCCCAACTTCCCGTAGCAGATTATATAATAAAAAATACGGCTATAGAGAGAAAAACAATTTCAGATTTCAAATCATCAATAGTTAACAAACGGATGATAAATCAACTGCTAGAATTAAAACAATACCCAAAACATCTTCTAATTTTAGAAGGGATAAATCCTAACATCTACGAAGGCAACATACACGAAAATGCATTTCGGGGCTTCCTATTATCAACGGCACTAGGATATAAAACGCCAATTATCTTCACTCTGGATGAAGAAGATACTGCAAAATACCTCTATGTACTAGCAAGAAAACAAAAGAAACCTGAAACAAGTATCAGAGCATCTAAATCATCGTTATCAGATAAAGAACAATTACAATTCATCCTCGAGGGCTTCCCGGGCATAGGCCCCAGAACGGCAAAAACCCTTCTCAAAAAATACAAAACAATAAAAGAAATTGCACAAGCACCTCTGAAAGAACTACAAGAACTAATAGGAAAGAAAGCGATACTTTTACACAAACTCTTCAATCTAAAATTTTAATTTGTAAAACATCCACTTGAACATTATCTTCATATTTTTCTAAAATGCCTTCTACCCCTACATGCTTTCCTTTCAAGCTTGGACATCCGGAACAAATCATCTTAATATCATTAATTTCAAATACTAAAGCCCCATAATAATTTCTCTCACTTTCTACAACCCCTGATAAAATAACTCTCTGATTATCTTCCAATCCACCTAAATCAGAAACACTTTCAACATGCCTAGCAGGAATCACCCAAATCAACAAAATCAAAACAAATATTCCTAAAATAGCCACAATAAAACTAATTCTCCGCATAAAAACAAAAGCAATAAAGATTTAAACTATTTTTTCATTCCCTTATCATGAACAGATATGAATTAATAACAAGAAACTTACAAGAAGTAATAGGCCGAGACGAGCTAAAATCCTTAATCAAATCAAAAAAGAAAATCTCCCTTTACTGGGGAACCATGCCTACCGGAAGCCCTCATTTTGCATATTTCTTGCCATTGCTAAAAATCAGGGATTTTCTAAAAGCAAAAGTCAATGTAAAAATCCTAATTGCAGATCTTCACGCTGCACTTAATGGAATTCCTTGGGAGATTTTAGAAAAAAGACAGGCGTATTATGAAGCACTATTCCCTGAGATGTTAAAAGCACTTGGAGTTTCAACAAAACAACTAGAATTTGTAAAAGGTTCTAAGTTACAATTAAATCCAAAATATTTTGAAGATGTTCTAAAAATGAGTATGCAGGCAACAACTAAAGACACCACAAAAGCAGCATCTGAAGTTGTAAAAATAACAGAAACTCCAAAACTAGGAAACCTTGTATATCCAATTATGCAAGCCCTAGACGAGGAACATCTTAAAGTAGACATACAGTTTGGAGGCCTAGATCAAAGAAAAATCCTAGTATTCGCACGTGAATTTCTACCAAAGATAAACTATAAACCCCGAATTGAACTAATGAATCCTATGATGTCTGGATTGACAGGAGAAAAAATGTCTGCATCAGTCCCCTCATCCAAGATAGATATTTTAGACGACGAAGAAACAGTCGCAAGAAAAGTCAAAAAAGCAGACTTCCCACCAAAAGACACAAACTGTGGAATAATGCAATGGCTCAAATACATAATCTTTCCAATACTGGATAAAAAATCATTAAAAATAGAAAGAGACAAAAAATTCGGAGGAAATCTCTCAATAAAATCATACGACGAATTAGAAGACATAGTTAAAACAGGAAAAGTACACCCCCTAGACATAAAAATAGCAGTGGCAAGAGAAATCAACAACCTCTTATCTAAGGTGCAATCTCCAAAACTAACCAAATTACATAAAGCAGCTTATCTGGTATGAAACTCCACAATATCCTTATCTTTCAATTTATGAGATAAACCAACTTTCTGATTAGCAAATTTTCCAGAAGGCCCTGTAAGTCTTATCTCCTTAATCTGTCTTGAAAAGCCTTTCAATATTTTCTCTGCAACATCCTTTACCGTTGCTCCAGATTCCATAACTATGGGTAATTTCGTTGATGTTTTCCCAGGCTCCTTAGTATAAACCCTTATAACATCCATCTTATCA
>PFOR01000009.1 GCA_002792635.1 Candidatus Pacearchaeota archaeon CG_4_10_14_0_2_um_filter_35_33
ATCTTACCCTCCAGAAAAGAAAATGGATGCAGACGAATCAAGATTAAGAATGGCTGTAATTGCCGGTGCTGCAAAAGCATGCAGGTATAAGGATGAACATCCAAGAGCTTCCGAACAGGAAGTAGTTCAAAACATAACTGACAACGTCAAAGAAATCCTGGACAAAATCGATAATCCCTTTTAGCGAGGTTTAAAAACCTTTTTATTTCTCCAAACCCAAATGTCGAATCTACAAGAAATAAAATCAAAAATAGGAGAAAGAAATCTGGAATCCTAGATAGCAGATACGAAAAGACAGCACGAGGTAGCCCAAGCCTCAGAACGCATTACTTTTCCAGAAGAAAATTACGTTTTGGCACAAATTAACAAAAGGTACCAAGAAAGACAAGAAGCATTCAGAGACTATAACTGAAACCTTTAAAAACATATTTCAATCCTTATTCTCGAGCGGGGGTTCCGGAGTGGTCAAACGGGCAGGACTTAAGAAGTCTGTCGTTCGTTAGAACGATCTAAAACAGGATTAGGATATCCTGTGGCTTAGTGCCTTCGTAGGTTCGAATCCTACCCCCCGCATCAATCTGGATTCGAACAGGTTCGAATACTTCAGCGAATCCCTGAGCTGAAGTTACCAGGGAACGTAGTTCAATGAGTACCTACCCCCCGCATCTCATTTACTCAATTTTAGAAAATTCTCCTCAATCCTTTTTTCTACATATTTCAAATTCAATCCCTTCATTTTAGCAATCATTTGATAACTTTCTAGAACATTCACTGGCTCATTAGGAAACTTCTTATCTGGATGGCTATAAGGTGAATCAGTCTCACACAACAACTGCTCTATTGGCACAATCCTCGCAACATTCTGAAAGTGTTCACTTCTCTTAACAGCCGTCGGTATCGATAAAAACCAACCATTATCAATTATCCTTGAAACCAACTTCAGATTTCCTGAAAAATAATGCATTATCACTTTTTTTGCTTCAGCTTTTTCAAGAATTTCGATACACTCTCTTTCAGCTTTTCTAGAATGTACGGTTATAGGCTTATCTAACTCTTTTGAAAGAGAAATAAACTTCTTGAAAACAGTTTCTTGCTTTTTACTTTTACCTTTAACAAAATCCATTCCGACCTCCCCAATCCCCCAAACCTTCTCAGAATTCTTCCTAATAAACTCAATTTCCTCATCTATGTTTCCTGGTTCATCAGGATAAACGCCAAGACAAATCTTAACACCATATTCCTCAAAATATTCTAACATTTTTTTATTAGTCTCGGAATCTATCCCATCACTAACTATAATGATATTCTTCTTCCTAGCCCTTTCAACGGCTTTCTTTAATTTAATCTCTTTTTCTAACAAATCCAAATGACAATGCACATCTATAAACATCTAATTCTCTGGAAAAATAACTTTTTATATCCTATCTTTCTCAGATTTACATGAAAATTAATATTCCCAATAAGGTTAATCAACTAATAGACACTAAATTAAAAGAATTTCAATCATTCTCAAACAAAACAGACAAGGGATGGTTCCAGGAGCTCTGCTTCTGCATATTAGCAGCCAACAGCAAACAAAAAACAGCCCAGCAAATTCAGGAATCATTAAAAGATAGACTGCTGACAATAAACCAATCAGCCTTGGCTTTATATATAAAAAACTCAAAACACCGATTTCATAACAATAAAGCTAAATACATAATAGAGGCAAGAAAACACCACCCCCTAAAAGAAAAATTAACAGGTAATGAATCAGAAAACAGAAACTGGCTTGTGAATAACATAAAAGGCATAGGTATGAAAGAAGCCAGCCATTTTCTAAGAAACACAGGCTCTCAAAATCTGGCAATCCTTGATAGACATATACTTAGAACATTAGAAGAAAACAATATAATTAGCGAGATGCCTAAATTACTCTCTCAGAAACAATATCTAATAATTGAACAAAAATTCCAAGATCTGGCAAAACAACTAAATATGTCTCCCGCCAGATTAGATTTAATGGTTTGGTATCTTAAAACCGGAAAAGTTGCAAAATGAACTTTAACGAAAAATGTTATTCCCTATTAAGAAAAGTCCCAAAAGGAAAGGTCACGACTTACAAATCAATTGCCCATAAACTAAATTCCAATGCCTACAAGTTAGAATTAGATCAAATAAATAGGAAATAATATTTTTTCTCCCACCCGATAGGAGAGACGCGCGCAGTTTTCGAATTCTCGAAAACTAGATAGCAAAAACTTCGTTTTTGATTAACCGGGGATTTCCTTAGTCCTGCGAACAGATAGTTTTTTGTCTTCGACAAAAATAGAAAAACTTCTTTTATCCGACCAACGAAAACCCAACGAAATTAAAATTTCGTCTAACAAAGGATAAACGATTACGCTTCGCTTCATCCAAATTTTTTCCAAAACAAAAAGTTGGGGGCTGTTTTGAAACGGAGTCTTTTTAAATAACAGAGAGTAACCAATATTATTATGGCATTATTCAAAATCAATAATTCGAATGTAGCAAAACTCTCAACATTAGACATTGGAAAAGAAAGAGATATTCAGAGACTTTTTGAGGAAAATCTCCTAACTATTCTGAACGTTGATTTTTTGGCAACAGAATACAGCACTTCTTTTGGAGGGAGAATTGACACTTTAGGAATTGATAAAAATGGCTCTCCTGTAATCATTGAATACAAGAGAAACCAAAACGACAATGTAATTAATCAAGGTTTATCTTATTTAAGATGACTTTTAGACCATAAAGCAGATTTTGAGATTCTATGTAGAAACAAAAAGATTGATATTGAAATTGATTGGACTTCACCAAGAGTTATCTGTGTTGCTGAAAGTTACAATAAGTTTGATTTGGATACTGTTGAAATTTTGCCAATCAAAATTGAACTTTTGAGGTATAGAATTTATGAAGATAATATCCTTCTTGTTGAATCTGAAACTCAAAAGACCATAAAAATTAGCACATCCAAAATCTTTGAAAAAGGAAAAAAAGAGAAAGACACAACAAAATTGCAGAAAGACTACTCAATTGAAACACATTTGCAAGTTGCATCAAGCCAAATAAAAGAACTATTTATGCAACTTAAAGAAATGATAACGAGTTTGGATGAGGCAATAATAGAAGAAGCAAAAGCAAAATACATTGCTTACAAACTGACCACAAATTTTGTTGATATTGTAATTCAGAAAAATGCAATCAAAGCATTTCTTAATGTGCCAAGCGGAAAACTAAATGATGCTTATGACATTGCAAGAGACTTAACAAAACCTAAACCAATTGGGCATTGGGGTAATGGAGATTATGAGGTTTTGGTAAAAAATGAAGATGAGTTAAAGAAATTATTTGAGCTTATCAAGCAATCTTATAATTACAATAAATAATTTTGATAAATATGAATGACAAATTTAAACCCCCAGAGGACATTAAAGAATTAACAGACCTATACTATAAAAACCCTGGTTCTGAGAAATTGAATAGTCATGCTAAATACTTGAACAATCCAAATAACTCTTTTAATGGGCTAAATTTTTCAGAAGAATATGTTAAAGAAATATTTACAACAGATTCATTAATTCCTGAAAAAATCCCTGAAGAAAAAGACAAGAATACTCCCGACTTTAAAATTGAACAGATTAACTTTTTTATTGAAGTAAAATCCATAAATATTGCTTATGGAGAAAAAATAGACCAAAATAACACAAAGATTAACTTAAAAGATGAGTGTGGTTGGACAGAAAAAATTAATTTGACTATAAATGATATGGAGAAAAAATTTGAACAACTAGATGGATTTTTCATTGGAGCTGTTGTTCCTGATGCAATTTATATCTCACTAAAAAATTCAGACATTCTTTGGCATGAAGATTTCATAAGAAAAACCAACTTTTTAAAATCAAAATTGAATGCCCTATTTATTGGACATAGAGGGATTGAAGGAAATGTTGAAAATAAAACACCTTTGATATATGTCAAGGATAAAAGTTTTCAGAAAACACTTAAAGATAGCTATGAAAATAAATTTAAAATAAAATTAATTGAAAATAGCCTCCCAACTTAGTCCTACGGACATTTTGCCTTTTACTTCGTAAAAGAATTTATAGGAAAGGGCGTCAAGATAGTCTTTTTCTGCGGAAAAAGAAATTTATTAGGGAGCGTCTTACTTCTTTACTAAAAATACTTTTCCATTCTCTTCTTTTATTATTTTTTCTTTTTCCAATATTTAGCCTTTTTATCGATTATCTGTTCAGTGTCCATTCGGTTACCTCCTCTTGCCAATCTCCTTTTGAAATTTATCTCTTATTTCATTAACCTTTTTCTCGTTTAATTTTATAATAACAGATTTGCATTTAACTAAAAATTCAGGGGCTTTCTGAATCATTTTATTATATTGTTCATCTGGAACAGTTCTATCGATATAATATTGAGAATCAACTCTGGCTTTTAATGAATCCTCTGCAAAATCCAATTCACTTTCTTCAAAATATTCTTCGAGGAATCTTTTTGCAAATTCAATAGTGCAGGAATGAATTTCGCATTTTACACCTAATTTCATCAAGACAGCGTATAATGAGAAATAGATTGTGTAGTATGCTGTTGAGATTTTCCAATCTTTGATTATGTTTACTCTCATTGATTCAAGAGCTTCTTCAGCTTTCTTAATATAAGCGCTTGCTAAATCTGAATTCGATTCAATTAAGCCTAATCCTTCTTTTTTTCCTGCACACCATTTTATTTTATCCATTTTTGAATACACTCTGTATAAATTGCTCTACATTTAGAAAAACCACATGATTTTTTAAAACTTCTTTTAGAAGAATATCTTTTGTTAGATTCTTCTTAAATGTTTTCAGAGGATAACATTTAATGCTTATTTCTATACCCAAATTTTTCGAGATTTTTTTTATTTCGTCATTGTTATAACTTCCTGCAATAAAAATATCCAAATCAGAACCTTCTTTTTCTAATCCCTTAACATAACTTCCAAAAATTATGCCGATTCCTTTAATATTGGGAGTGATTTTTTCTATTATTTCTTTAATCAAAAGTTTTTTTTCTAAAAATGCAATCGCTTTATATTGTTCTACGAAAGCAAGATACCGTTTAGTGAACTCGCTTGGATTTAATTTAAATGTTTTAATCTTGCCTTTAGTTTTTGATTCTATCGCTCCCTTATCTTCCAAATCCTCAAGAATAAGCTGTGATGTTCTCGGACTAATTTTCAGTAATTTTTCAACTTCTCGAATATAATATTCTCTGTTAAAATCGTTCGTAAATAGAGATAATACCTGCAAGGTATTTTCTGTAAATTTTATCTTTTTATACATATGTATGATTAATAATACAATTACTATATAAAGCTTTCGGTAGCCCAGAAAATGACAAATGACACCCCTAAATGTTCTTTTAAAAAAAGAAACAAAAAGATTAAAACCTCCTCTCGTCCTACAGACATTTTCACTCCATACGGTCGAATTTATCAGTAATCCAAAAACTTTGCTTTTTTCTATTGAAGAACTCCCTCATCCTGCCTATTTTAGATATTATAAACAAAACCAGTATAACAAGTCCAGTATGGTAAAATCAAAAAGTTCTTGTGTGTTTGAACTTTTGGATGCTCAAGAAACCTTGACATAATAATCGCAGAACCCCAATCTTTCTGATACTCAAATCAAACGCCTACTGCCCAACATAAAAGTATACAAGAGTATCGTCCCTGCTTTAATCCTAGATAAACTTCCACTTCTTCAAAATCTTTTCCAGGTTCAAATCTTTCTCTTCTAAAGTATAAGTTACATTGACAATCGGCTTTTTTGTCTTAATTATTGCAGATAATTTTATAGGCGTTCCGGAAACTACAACATCACAAGGAGTATTATTAATCGTGGTCTGCAATTCCTGGATTTGTTTCTTTCCATAACCCATTGCCGGCAAAACATCAGTAACATGTCCATACTTTTCGTAAGTTTTCTTTATACTTCCAACAGCATACCTCTTAGGACTCACAATCTTAGCACCAGCATTCTTTGCTGCAATATATCCCGCCCCAAACTTCATACCTCCATGAGTTAATGTAGGCCCATCTTCAACTATCAATGCTCTCTTTCCCTTCAAATGATCTTTATCTATTTTTAATCTCGACGCAGCTTTAATTACACTAGCATTCGGATTAAATTTCTTAATATTTTCCTCAATTTCCTCAATCCCTCCTTTAGGTGCCGTCTCAACTTTGTTAATAATTATTACATCAGCCATTCTGAAATTAGCTTCTCCCGGATGATAAATCATTTCATGTCCAGCCCTATGAGGGTCAGTAACAACAATATGTAAATCGGGTTTATAGAAAGGCAAATCATTATTTCCTCCATCCCACAAAATAATATCTGCTTCCTTCTCTGCCTCTTTTAATATCTTTCCATAGTCGACACCCGCATATATTACCATCCCTTTCCTTATCCACGGCTCATATTCTTCCCTTTCTTCTATAGTGCATTCATATTTGTCAAAATCCTCATATGTTTCAAATCTCTGCACCTCTTGTTTTATCAAATTCCCATATGGCATTGGATGCCTAATTGCAACAAATTTCTTGCCATGTTTCTTTAACACTTCCGCGATTTTTCTTGTTGTTTGGCTTTTTCCGCATCCCGTCCTGACAGCACAAACACTGATAACTTTTTTTCTGCTCTTAAGCATAGTCTCCTGACCAAGCAAAACAAAGTCAGCCCCATTTGCAATTGCGATGGAAGCTTCGTGCATAACAGCTTCATGGCTTAAATCAGAATGCGAGAAAACAACATCATCAATCTTATATTTTTTAATCAGCACAGGCATATCAGATTCAGGAAAAATGGGAATATCTTTCTTATACAACTTCCCCGCAAATTCCTTCGGAAAATTTCTTTTATCAATTCCAGGTATTTGCTCAGCAGTAAAACATTTCACATCATAATCCTTATTGTCTTTATACTTCACCAAAAAATTGTGAAAATCCCTCCCGCCTGCACCTGAAATAACTACATTTCTTTTTTTCATATTTATTTAAGGAAAATTGTTTTTAAAAAACTATCCCAAATAGTTAAAAATACTTGGTTAAGTTATTTTCGTACAAAACTATTTGGGAAAATGCTTCTTCTCCACGATACTCAACATCTGCCCATCTTCTATCTCCTTCATGTGAAATTATCTGTTGTTTTCATTAAAGTCAACTCTTACCCCCTTATTTCTGGCTTTAACTTCCATCCCCACACCCCATGAAGTTACATATTTTTCCGGAATGCTTGAACCCTTTCTTTCTAATTTCTTTCATAGATTTTTCTAAAACACTTAAACCGACATCAATTTCTTTCTTATTGACAACATAAGGGGGAATCAATCTTATCCCTTTTTCTCCCGCTCCCAAAACTAATAATCCTCTTTTCGCAGATTCAATAACTAAATTATCTCTTTCTCTGGAATCCTGTAAGTCAAATGCGGTCATCAATCCCCTCCCCCTAATATTACCAACTTCAAGCTCATTCAACCTCTTCATCATATATTTCCCGTTCTTTCTGTTTTTCTGCAAGAGTTTTTCTTTCTTTATTATATCAATTGTTTTCATACCAAGCATCATATCAACGACACTTCCACCGCCCCATGTCGATGATAATGCTCCCGGCTCATCAGGAAACATATTGGAAACAGTAGCTCCTACCTGAAGAGCTTTAGCAGCACTAAACACGTCAGGCCTTATTCCATAATGCTCAAAGCTCCACCATTTTCCCGTTCTACCCATTCCAGCCTGCACCTCATCAGCAATATAAGGAATCTTATTATTCTTGCATATAGAATAAACACCCCTTACCATTTTTCTTTCAGGAACCCTATATCCTCCTTCTCCCTGTAAATGCTCTAAAATCACAAGCCCAACGCTCTGGCTTCCGTGTTTCTTTATTATATCTTTTAATTTATCTCCCGCACTTTCATCAAAAGGAAGTTCTTTATTCGGTTCTAACATATAACCCTTTCTATGGATTGGTTTGGAATGATGCAAACTTAATGCCCCAAGAGTTCTTCCATGAAAAGCCCCCTGAAAACTTATTGTAAATTTCTTTTCCTTTCTTTTCCGCATTGCAATCTTTATCGCATTTTCGACAGCTTCCGCCCCGCTGTTTGACAAGAAGGCCTGTTTCATCCCTTTAGATATAGAAAGAACTTTGTCAATCATTTTTAAATGCTCTCTAACGGTAAAGTCCTGCCCGGCATATTTCACGGGAAAACTTTTCAAGGATTTTACAATTTTCAATAGTTCTGGATGATTGTAACCAAGAGGATTTGTCGCTATTTGAGATGCAAAATCAAGAAATCTGTTACCATCAATATCTTCACAATAAACACCCCGCCCCTTGCCAGAAAACACAAGAGGATGCGGAACACCATAACCTCCGTTTTTCTTCTTCAACTCTACAAGAAACCTCGCAGATTTTGGTCCCGGTATTTTTGTTTTTATATTTATCATCTCTTTTTATTTCCAAAAATTTATTATGCGTCGGATGGTTAATTATGCCTGAAACAAATAAAAGTATTTAAATCCTTGTTCATCCCAATGTATAAAGCATTCTTTAATAATTAGATTTTGAGAATTATCTCCAACAGAATGAGATTTAACCTTTTTCAGCAATCTAAAGGACACTTCTTTATCGTGATTTACAACCGCTTCTTTTCCAATCCACTTTAATGTAGGCATCTTATACAATCACCACATCTAAAATCTCGTGAGCAACAAAAAGTTTATTTCTTTCTTTTTCACTTGTAGGTTTTAGGATATTTAGTTTAATTAAATTTTGAACAGCTTTTTTTGCAGTAGGATAGGTGATATTTAATTTTTTGGCAACTTGGTTTATCCGTATAAAAGGATTCATAAAAAGCAAATCCACCAAACTCAATAAATTTATTGCTTGTTTATGGTTTTTCGTTTTCTCTTGGTACTTCTCACTAAGTTTTTGAATTTTTATCGTTCTCTCCAATGCATCTTCAGATTGAACTTTTATTGCTTCTAAAAAGAACTTAATCCATTCTTCAAACTTGCCTGTTTTGTTTGCATTTAACAAAGTTTCATAATACTCTCTCCTATGTTTTTCAAAATAATCACTTGCATATAGAAGAGGTTTTGAAATTTTATTTTTCTTACAAAGATAAAGAGTAATTAATGACCTTCCGATCCTCCCATTTCCATCACAAAAAGGATGTATTGTTTCAAATTGATAATGCATTAAAGCACATTTAATCAATAAAGGCATTTCGTCGTACTTATTTAGATATTCTATTAACCCATTAACTAATTTTTCAACTTCTTCTTGAGGTGGGGGAACGAAAGTTACATCTTGAATTTTTGTATTTTTTGGACCAATCCAATTTTGGACAGGTCTAAAATTTCCAGGTAAAAGCTCGTTACCTCGAACGCCCTTCATTAAAAGTTTATGCATCTCTTTTATTAGTTCTGTGTTTATTGGCTCCTTTTCAATTTTCTTTAAAGCATAATTCATAGATTTAAGATAATTTCCAACTTCTGTTGCTTCTATGTCTTCTTTTTCAATACCCTTGGCTTCTGTTAAAAAGTAGTCTGATAGAGAAATTCTTGTCCCTTCAATTCTCGAACTTGAAAGAGCTTCTTTTTTTAGATAAGGAATAACTAATAAATCTGGGTTTGGTAAAAGCAATCCTGCTCCAGAAAGTTTGCTTAGAGTGCTATCTGCTTTAGAAAGTGATAAAACCAATTGAGGAGTATAGTCAAAATTTGGAGGAAGTTTTTCTGGAATAAAGGATAAGTATTCCCCATGTTCTTCAGTTTCTTTCTTAACTAACTTCCCAAAAGCTCCTTTAAATTCAGAAGTTTCCATGATAATTATGATTGAAAAGACTATTTAAAACTATGTTTTCTTATTAAACAAAATAGGCAAATCGTTTAATAACGATTTTTCTTATTAAATGCTAATTTAAATACATTTAATATAATTGAATAAAAAGCCATTTATCATGCCTGCATAAATCTTGTGCTTCTCCACCAACAACTTTTCCCAACCACTTTTTTATTTTAGGAGAATTAACTTTATCATTATAAACCCAATTTTCATTTCCAGTGTTATAGGGCGGGTCTATGTAAATACATTTTACTTTTCCAATATAATAAGGCATAAAATAATAGAAATTGTTGTTGTATTTTTGTCTTGTGAGCCGCCGCCTTTTTTGCTTCTTTTTTCTTAAAAAGAAGATGGGGGAGTTCTGTTGTTTTCCAAAAAATCAGGCAACCGAAGAATATTTAAAGATTGAAATTGTAATAATACTAATATGTTCCCCGGTATGGCTTCGGCAATGCCGGGCACTTATATTTTATTCTTTTATCTCATTGATTATATTATCTACACAAAACGATTTATCACAAGTATGTTTTAAATAGTTTGAAGAAGTTGATTTGAAATAAGCATTAATTACCTTCTTCCCTAATTTTTGTGCTTTCTGAATTGCGGGCACAAAATCTTCATCTCCAGAAACAATTATTGCAGTATCGTAAAGATTTTGTATTTACTTTATTCTTAATCTCAAAGTAAATAGTTTTTGTTCCAAACAAAATTTTTGAATTCTCTTTTATTACTTTCTCAAATTCTTCTTCTTTTTTAAATTCAGTTTCTACAAACTTTTCTCCATCCATAAAAATTGCTGATTTCATCTCTTTTGGTAAGGCGTTCCTCCATTAAATTTTAGTATACTCTCAACTAATTCAAACTCTTCTGAATCTGTTTGTAACTGATGAATACTATAATCATATTTTGGAAATTCTTCTGTTAATTTTTTTAACACATTCAGGAACGTATCAAAGTAACTAATTCTTTTTTTATTTGATGTAAACTGAATAGGTAAATGGTTTGTGACTTTTACAATCTTTTTAGACAAATCACTAAGGTTATTATTATCTTTAGTTTTTATTTTAGAGTTTAGATGAATATCTTTATTAGTATGATGATTCCTATCAAAATCTAAAAATAGTTGGATAGTTTCCTTTGAATCTATAATAAAAAACTCCATCAATAATAATCTTTCATCTTTATTTCTTTTAACATCTTGTGTTATTCCTTGGTATTGAATAGAAAACCACCTTTTATTTTCCTTGAATAATAACACTTCAAAACTATTTTTATAAGAATCGTAAGGAGATATATAAATTATTTTTCCATTTTCTTTTATAGGCATTACAATTTCATTTAACAAGTTATCCCTTATTTCATTAGGATGATATTTATTTCTTAAACTTATAATAAACTCCCCATTAGCTTCCATTTTTAAACATCCATCTTTTCTTCTGCTACTTCCTTAATCTTGTTTTGGATTCTCTCTTTAAACTCCTTTCCAAACTCATCAAATATTTCTAAAACTTCTTCATATGTCCCTTTTCCGCCTAAAAGTTCCCAGAATTTTTCAGCAACATAAAGCTCTTTTTGTTCATCCAAATATCCCTGCATTGTAAATCTGCTATACGGTTCTGGATGATATGGATTATAAGGAATTGCTAAAATTGTATTAACTTTCTTTTTTCTGAGTGCTACCTATTCTAGCAATTTTTGTTTTGATTTGACGAAAACATCTATATTGGGCTTTGCCGTTTTTATCTCAATATAATATTCTTCATCTCCTTTTCTTAAAAATAAATCAGCCCTGATTTTAATTCTTCTTCCGCCGTTATTCTTGCATTTTAGAATTTCTTTAATCTCTTGTTCTTTATTGGCTGTTCTTGTTCCATTCTTTATTTCCTGAAGAATTTGAGAAATTACAGAGTTTTCTTCATTTGTAATTTCTCCCTCAACATCATAACCTGTTCTTATTTTGTCATAATTAGTTGAAGCAACAATTTTAGAGATTTTTTCATAAACAGACATCCCCAATGTTGTGGCTAAAGAATGTATGAAAGAGTAAGAAGCAACTTTTTCGGCATCCTGCATCAATTTAACCAAAAAGGGCATAGCAGTTGTTTCTCTTGCATACTTAGACAGCTTGTCATCTAACTTTAATTTTAACAGATTCTTTATTTCTTTAATTTGGTTTTTATTCAATGTCATATCATAGGAAGATTGTCTTTTATTTATAAATACTCTGATTTCTGCGTAGCAGACCATTTATCCGAAGGATTAGGAACCCCCTAATAAATAGAAAAATTTTGGAGAGTGAACCGAACTATTTAATCATTGTTAGACAGAATTTTCAGCAGAAAATTTGTTTCCGTTTTCGTTAGTCGGATAAAAGAAGTTTTTCTCTATTGTTGAAAACAAAAGCTATTTGTTCGAAGGACTGCGGGCAATCTCTCAAAATTATATGGTCGTCGCCCCCCCCCCAGAAAAATTAAAATTTTGACGAAGCCAAGCAACAATGTACTACTCTATCCCCTGTGCCTTCTGTAGCTTCCCGGAATAATCAAAATAAACTGCTTTTGTTTCCGAGAATTCATTAATTCCTTCAATACCTGCCTCTCTTGTTCCGTTTCCCGTACCTTTAACTCCCCCAAACGGAAGATGAACTTCAGCCCCGATTGTTGATGAATTAATATATGTAATTCCAGTCTCACCTTTATTTATAACATCAAAGGCCGTTTTCATATCCCTTGTATAAACTGCGTTTGATAGTCCATAATCAACATCATTTGCAATTTTGGTTGCTTCATCCATATTTTTAGCTTCTATTATAGAAACAATAGGTCCGAATATTTCCTCCTGACATATTTTCATTTCACTCTTGCAATTAGTAAAAATTGTAGGTTCAAAGAAATAGCCCTTGCCTTTTATTTTCCTCGCCTTTCCTCCATGAAGAAGTCTGGATCCCTCTTCTTTACCAATAGAAACATAACTTGCCGACTTCTTAACAGCAGTTTCGTTAATTAAAGGCCCAATATCTGCCGTCAATCCAGAACCTAGTTTCAATTTCCTTACTCTTTTAACTAACATATCTTCAAATTTCTTTTTAATATTCTTATGTACCACGACTCTTGAAGATGCTGTACATCTCTGTCCTGTTGTTCCAAAAGCACCCCATATCACGCCCTCAACTGCCAATTCCAAATCGACGTCTTTATCCACAATAATCACATTCTTTCCGCCTAACTCCAGACCAACTTTCTTAATTCCGGCTTTTTTCAGTATCAATTCCCCTATTTTCTTGCTTCCCGTAAAAGAGATAGCCCGAACATCAGGATTTGTAATCATTTCATCACCCACATCCTTTCCAGAACCTGTTACAAGATTAAAGACGCCCTTGGGCAATCCTGATTTCTCAATTATTTTTGCCAGCTCTATCGCGCAAAGGGGTGTATCCGATGAGGGCTTAAAGACGATTGTATTCCCACAGATTAATGCAGGAGCAATTTTCCAGGCAGGTATCGCAATAGGAAAATTCCATGGAGTTATTAGGCAACAGACGCCAACAGGATTTCTAACAGTCATGGCAAACTTATCTGGAAGTTCTGATTTTGTTGTATATCCGAAAAGTCTTCTTCCCTCTCCAGCCATATACTCAAAAATGTCAATGGCCTCCTGAACATCCCCTCTTGTTTCTTTCAAAACTTTTCCCATCTCTTTAACCTCTATCTTAGCAAGTCTTTCCTTTTCTTTAATCAAACAATCTCTTATTTTCCACAAATATTTCGCTCTTTCAGGAGCAGGCATATCTCTCCATACAGGAAAGGCCTTTTTTGCGGACTTAATGGCTTTCTTAACATCAATTTTATCTGACTTCTGAAATTTCCCCACCCCTTGCTCTGTAGCAGGATTCAGGCTGTCAAAAGTCTTTTTAGAATCAGAAGACAACCATTTTCCGTTAATATAATTTTTATACACCATCTTTTTCCTAAAAAGATGCTTTAATTTATAAATTTTATGAATTATAAGCTTCCAATTACTTCAGCAATTGCCCTAGAAACTAAATGTCCTGTATGCTCTTGAATGTCATGCTTTGGACTCACCTCAACAATATCCATCCCTATCAAGCCAAGTCCCGTAATCTTTTTTATCAGATACAAAAATTCCTCTGATGACAGCCCTCCCGGAACAGGCGTATCAACGCCTGGAGCAAATGCGGGATCCACAACATCCATATCAATCGACAAATAAACCTTGCATTTTCCAACTCTTCTCTTTATTTTTTGAAATACCTTTTTTATTCCTATTTCTTGAATATCAAAGGGAGTGATGGTCATCATATGTTTTGACTTCAGGTTTTCAATCTCTTCTCTTTCGGGGGCTCTTGTTCCAACTTCAATGCTTTTCTTTTCATTAAAATTCTCCAGTTTTCCTATATCACAAATAACACTCCCATAATAACTATCCTCCGCGCACCTTATGTCTGGATGAGCATCAAAATACACCAATGATATATTTTTCTTACAGTCATTAACTCCTTTCATTACTTCTGTTGTAACACTATGGTCCCCTCCAATAACGATGGGTATCTTTTCAGATTTTAATATTCCCAAGATTTGTCTTCTTAAGGTGTTCTTCTTTAAATTTCCTAAATCATGTACTTTCTTTCTTATCACACCAGATGAAGATTCAGTTTTTCTACCTTTTTTCTTATCAAATACCTCTTCCTGATTTGATATATTTCTTATATAATCTGGTGCTTTAGAGACCTCATTTTTCCTTTTGCTTTTGCTTCCTGAAGAGTCAGGCACTCCAAGTAAGATTATCTCTGCATCTTTTATTTTTGAGTTGTGTAAAAAGAATTTCATGTTTTTACTCCCAAACATTTCAACAAAACCGCCTTTTCGCTCCACATCCTGTTCTCTGCCTGCTGATAAACTACACTTCTTTTAGAATCAATCACGTCATCTGTAACTTCATGCCCTCTTTTTGCAGGAAGACAATGCATAAATATTGCTTTTTTATTAATATTAAATATCTTACCATTAACTTGATATGGCTTTAGCATCTTGATTCTTTTTTTCTCCTGCGATTTAGGAACCTGGTATGACATCCATGTATCAGTATAAATCACATCAGCATCCTTAACAGCTTTTTTAGGGTCTTTAATATATTTGTATTTACCTTTCGCAATCACTTTTGGATTTGGCAAGTACTCTTTCTTATCTGGAGATGAAATAATGATTTCTGTTCCAGTTCTATTTCCTTCCAATATCAAAGAGTGAACAACATTATTATTCGCATCCCCAAGAAAAGCAATTTTCTTTTTTTGGAATCCGCCAAGCTTCTCTTTTATAGTTAAAAAATCTCCCAAAACCTGGCACGGATGATAATAATTTGTTAAACCATTTATTACAGGGACATCAGCATACTTAGCAATCTCTTCAATCTGCTTATGCTCATACAACCTTGCCATAATCACATCACTATATCTAGCAATAACTTTTGAAAAATCCTTGATAGATTCTTTCTTTCCCAATGTGCTATGTGATAAATCATAAAATATTGCATGCCCTCCTAACTGATACATCGCAATATCAAACGACAAATACGTTCTTAAGGAAGGTTTGGCAAACAACATTAATAATGTCTTACCATTAAGAACATTAACAGTTTTCCTATTTCTCTTCAACTTCTCAGCCCTTATTATAACATCACTTATATCACTCTTTTTCCAATCTTCCAAGGATAAAAGGTCTCTTTTTTTCATTTCACTATCTCCGTACCTTTACTAATATCAAAACCACTTATTATAACTTTCTTTCCACCTTTTTCCAAAAACCTGATAGCAGATTCAACTTTAGGCCCCATACTTCCCGCAGGAAATTGCTCTTCCTTGTAATATTTTTTTATTTCCTTTAACTTTATCTTCCCCAGATGACGTTGTCCTTTCTTATTGTAATTGTAATAAACCCCATTAGTATCCGTAATCATAATTAATTGGTCTGCTTTTATGGATGTAGCGAGGCATTGTGAAGCCCTGTCTTTATCTATCACAGCTTCAACACCATCTAATCCTCTTGCCATTTTCACAACAGGAATCCCTCCGCCTCCAGCAGCAATTACAATTGCATTGTCATCCAAAATATCATCGATTATCTTTGTTTCAATAACTTTTATAGGTTTAGGGCTCGGAACAACCCTTCTATAACCACGATTAGAATCTTTCTTAATAATAAATTTCTTTCCTAGTTTCTTAGCTTCTCTTGCATTATAAAATGACCCAACGAATTTTGTTGGATTTCGGAAAGCAGAATCTTTCTTATCCACAAGAACCTGTGTAAGAACTGTAACAACTTCTTTCTTCTCTTTAAACAAATTATGTAAATTTTGTTGTATTAAATAGCCAATCTGCCCTTCTGTCTCAGCATCTATCACATCCAAAGGCATCTTTATTCCAGCTTTCTCCTGTTGTAATAATAAATATCCAGCCTGAGGCCCATTCCCATGTGTAATCACAACTTTATTCTTTTTAATAATAGGAAATAACTTTTTCATGGCCCTTTCAGTATTCATTTCCTGAGTTTCAATGCTAGGCCTCTCGCCCTTTTTTAACAAGGCATTCCCTCCAAGTGCTATTACAACTTTCATATCACTTTCTCCATTCTTTTCAATGCTTTTTCAATCAATTCATATTTAGTTGCAAAACTCATCCTAACATAACCTTCTCCGTATTTCCCGAACTCTGTCCCAGGAATAACAGCTACTTTTGCCTTCTTCATCAACATATCAGAAAACTTCACACTGTTTTTTCCATTAATGTTAGCAAACGCGTAAAAAGCACCTTCAGGCATCACAGTTTTTAATCCCATGTCATTTAATCTTGGAACAATCATATCTCTTCTTCTCTTATATTCTTTTACCATGCAATTAATATATTTATCAGGTAGGGAAAGTGCTTTTATTCCCATTAACTGCGAAATAGATGGAGGAGCAAGAGTCATGTAAAAGTTTGCCTGATTTATTTCATTAAGTAATTTGTCTCCCGTTGTTAAATACCCAAGTCTGAAACCACACATCGCATACTCTTTAGAAAATGTTTGAAATGTAATGACGTGATTATCTAATCCGTTTAAACTTCCAATAGATATATGCTTCTTATTGTAAGTTATTTTCTCATATGCCTCATCCGCCAATATTATCAAATCTTTATCAACTGCAATATCGGCAATCTCCTCTAGTATCTTCTTCCCTAAAACATTTCCGGTTGGATTGCTTGGTGTATTAATTATTATGGCTCTTGTTTTTTTACCAATCAATTTTTTTAATCTATCTGGATTTATATTCCAGGAATCCTCCTCATCCAATTTCAACAATTTTGGAACCCCATTTACCAACTTAATAATAGGGATATAACTAATAAAACCAGGACTAGGAACAATTACCTCTTCTTTTTTGTCTACCAAAGTCAAAAGAGTAGCAAAAATTGCTTCCTCACTTCCACAAGAAACCATAATATTGTCTTCGTTGGTTTTAATCTTATTTTCTTTTCTTAACTTTTGAGCAATTTTTTTTCTTAATTCCAACATCCCTTGTGGCTCAGAATAGCGTGTTCCTTTTCCTTGCTTCAATAATTTAGAACCATAATTCAATATCCTTTTATCCGGCAAAAAGTCTGGCTCTCCAGGCCCTAAACTTATTATCTTATTATCTTTATCAATCGTTTTTTTAATTCTTGGAAATTCAAGTTGTGGGAGATTTAAATCCCTATCTGATAAATGTTTCAATAAGTCCATGTTCACCTCAATCAAAACAACAAATTAAACTTTTTAAATCATTCCAGAATAACAAACCTGTCATCTTTTAGTTTTATCAGATAATGCAATAAAACCTAGAACAATAAACACAATAACAACAATAATCGTCCAAGTTGTTTTGGAATTCCTTGCAATTCCAGGGAAAAATCTTTTGGGTTATATAAATTTTCTAATCCTTTTTCATCCAACCAGAATTAATCTTCTTTGTTATCTTCTCGATTTCAGGACTAAATTTAGAGTTCCAGAACTTCAGGGATTTCTGGAAAAACTCTTTTTCCAGCTCCTTATTTTTAGAAATCCCGACGTGAATATTCAAACTAACAAAAGACATAGATTCAGATATCAAACTATTCAGAGCTTTTTTATCATCATCATGCAACATCCTAGATTCATTCATCAAAATCATATTCCCCGGAGCAGTAAAAAGTAGATTATGCAAATACTGATTCCAATTCATTAATGTTTCAGCAACCTTGCTGGCTAACTGCCTGGATAAGTTATTAGAGACAAAACCATCTTGCATTACTTGATCCCTGACAAAAAAAGCCTCATCCAGTTCATCCAGTTCAACCCCAATTTCCTGTTTAATCTTGTCAAAATCATCATCCAATTGTTTCAATAAATCTTTCTTATCCATAAATCTACTTCCTTAGTGAGTATATAAATTTAATCAAATTTAAGGGACGCATCCTGTTTTCTGGCTCAACTGAGCAATTGTCACCTCACCACTAATCCTGCTACTATCCGCAAACTCCCATGTAGGGTATCCGGATATTCCTGCCTGCTGACATTCTAATGTCTGACCATCCCCACCAGGCGTAGAACATTCAATATAATTTATATTACTCCATGAGGTCCCAAACATTTTCTTTTGATTGGTGCAATGAGAACACCAAAAAGCACCATACATTTTAGCTCCAGAGTCTGTTAGGCACTGAGCAAATTCATCGTAATCTCCAGAAGCCTTAGGTAACATCAAATAAATCGCCCCAATCAGAATTATAACCAATACTATACCTAAAACAATATTTCTATTTTTCATTTTACAAAATTATTTACCTTGGCCTGGCCTTGTTCAACGGTTTAAACCCTGTCCAGTTATTCTCAAACATTTGTTTCATAGAAGAAGCTAAAAAATTACTTGATAACCAAACAGCCGTATCATAGCTTGGATGCACACTCTTGTCATCCAATAGCATTAGCATCATTTCCTTGTTATCTATCAATGCAAATCTTCCATTGTTTTTCCCATCAACACTTCTAACCTCTGCAAATTTAGAAAGTTCTTTTGCAACTTTATAATTATCCTTATTTATAGGCGCAGCAACCCTTACCTTAACACCCCTCTTTTTTGCCCTCTCAAACTCAGGCAATAAAGATTCCATCTTTCTATTAAGTCCTTCAGCGCTTGTAACAATAACAGCCTCTTTGTTAGCGTTCTTCAACATCATGTCCAGATGATTGTACATGTTTTGTCTGCCTTTCAAACTTCCAGACAAATCAGATGGTTCAACATACTTAACACCATTACTATATAAACCAGACAACTCTTCCAAAACCTCATCACCTTTCAGTTTATCAAGTCTCTTAGATTTTTCATTCGCTTCAACAACCAAATTTTTCTTAACCCTCTCCACAACCTCTTCAGGTTTCAATGCAATAAACTTAATTGGCTTTCCAATCTTCATCACAATAAAGCCCTTCTTCTCCAAAGATTCCAAGATATCATACGTCCTTGAACGAGGAACATCTGAAATGTTGCTCAACTCTCCAGCTGTAGAAACACCCCTGGATAATAAAGAAGTCCAAACTTTTACCTCATACAAATTAAGATCAAATATTTTTCTCAACCTACTCAAAAATTCTTCGCTTACTATCATTTAGCACACCCTATATTCTATTGAATATTATCTGGTATTTAAATGTTTTCCACAATACCCCTTAAGAATTACGAATATAAGTTTGTTACTACTAAAAATTAAAACGAATCTCTCTATCTCTGACTTTCAACAGCACCATTTCAGAGGATTTATCATCGGTAAAATCCAGTTTTTCGGAGCCAGTTCTTTCCTTCAAAATACCTTCAAATTTTTGAATTCTATCAAGTAAATCACTATCAACTGATAGTTTCAATTCAATTCTATCTTCCTTTTTTAGCCCTCTTTTCTTCCTCTCCGCCTGAACCCTTCTAGAAATTTCTCTGACAAATCCCTCTGCTTCTAACTCTTCATTTGTCTCAAAATCCAATTCAACGCCCACATTAACTCTCTCCTTTATATTTCCTTCCAGTTCTTTAACATTCAATTGTTTCTTTATTATTTCCTCAACACCTTCGGAGAGCTTATTGCCTGTAACATATTTTGCTCCCTTCAACGGCCATCTTAAACCGATTTGTTCTTTGTCTCTTATAGACAATCCAGATTCTATTATTTGCATCGCAATGTCAAATTCTTTTTCTAACTTGCTATCAATTTTCTTCTCATCTATCTTAGGCCATGAACATAAATGCACACTTTCTTCTTTTTGTCCCATTTTCTGCCATAAATCATCAGAGATGAACGGAACAACAGTTGAAAACATCTTCAAAACATTCAAATAAACTTTCTTAATTGTATCAAGAACAACTTTTTCTTGTCTATTCCTGACAAATTTAATGTAATCTCTGGATAAAGTCAGATAAAGCTCCTCAATTCTTCCAATAGTTTCATCCAATCTATATTCTTCAAACAACTTCGTAACCTCTTTTATTGATGAATTCATTTTAGATAATATCCATTTATCTTCATCCTGAATTTTTCCTTTATCCAAGTCTTGTCTTTCCAAATCTAAAATATAATTTGCAATATTTCCCAAAATTAGCAAATTTCTTTGCTTAACTTTAATATCATCCCAATTAAAATTAATATTCTCGCCAGCAGTAATTTGACAAATGTAATTCCTAAAAATGTCAACAGAATATTTATCAATTACCTCATAAGGCGAAATTATATTTCCAAGAGATTTTGACATTTTTGTTCCTTGAAAGTCGAGAATCATTCCGTGAGCAAATACATTCTTAAAACAGGATTTCTGGAACATAATTGCAGAACATATTTGCAACATTGAAAACCATAATCTTGTATGTTCGGTTCCCTCCAACACCAAATCAGCCGGAAACCATTCTTCTATCAATTTAGCATCATTATGCAAACAATTCCAAGAGGCCGTCCCAGAATCAATCCAAACATCTGAAACATCAGGAATTCTCTTATATTTTTTCCCATCCTTCTCTATGATAATTTTGTCAATCCAAGGTCTATGAAGGGTTAAATCATCAAATTTCTTTCCAGTTAATTCTTCAAGTTCTTCAACACTTCCGACAACAAAATAATCTTCTTCATCTTCTTCATTAATCCATAACGGAATAGGACAACCCCAATATCTCTGTCTAGTAATGCTATTGTCCTTCAAATTTTCTGTCCATCTCACATGACTCTCCCCCGCTTTTTTAGGAACCCACGAAACACCTTTATTCATTTCCACAAATTTAGGGACCATATCTGCAATTTTCAAAAACCATTGTTCAGTTGCTCTGAACACAACAGGCTCATGACTTCTCCAAGAGTGAGGGTATTCATGTTCAATTTCACTTTTCGCAACAAGAACTCCCTTCTTCTCAAATTCAGCAATAAATTTCTTATCGTCTTTCTTTGCAACCCATCCAGAATATTTTCCTAAGTTTTCCATCTCTCCCCTCTCATTCAACGTGTTAAACGCCCCAATTTCATATTCTTCTCCGACCTCAGCATCCTCTGGTCCGCATCCAGGAGCACAATGAACCAGTCCAGTTCCTGCCGAAGTATCTACATATTTCTCACTTAAAATTATTGTGTGAACATTAGCCCATTTCTTTTTTAATTTGGAATAAATATCTTCAAGCTCATCATTCAGAATGTGCGTATATTCTAGCCCTTTCAAATCTTTCCCCTTAAACGTTTCTAAAATTTCAAGCTTCTCTCCTATCAAACTAGAAATAAATACTCCCGCAAGGTCTTTTGCAATAATCCACACTTCATTTCCAACTTTGGCTCTGACATATTCTAGTTCAGGATTAACCATTATGGCGAGATTGTAAGGAATCGTCCAGGGGGTTGTAGTCCAAATTACAAAATATTCATCTCTATCTTTCCTCTTAAACTTCAAAAAGATAGATTCATCCTTGATAGTTTCGTACTCCAACTCGTGTTTAGCCAGGCTGGTTTCAGTTTCAGCATCCCAGTGCATGACCTTCTTTCCCTTATACAACCTATTTTGCCCCCATGCTTTCTTGAAGAAAGCCCATTGCCCTCCAATATATTCCTTTTCAATCGGCTTGTAAGCCCCCTCATGGTCCATCCATACGGCCAAGCGCCACAAGTCCTCATTCATGTATCCCGCATGCTCTTCTGCCCAATCTATACATTCTTTAACAAATTTATCAACACCATATTTCTCAATTTCCTCTTTTGTCTTTATTCCTAATTTTTTCTGGACTTTATGTTCTGTTGGCAACCCATGCATATCATATCCACCCCTATCCCATACATTATATCCGTTCATTCTCTTATATCTCAAAATAATATCTTTTAGAGAATTATTCCAAGCGTGTCCAATATGAAGCTTCCCAGAGGTAAAAGGAGGGCCTTGCAAAAAATAAAACTTCTCTCCTTTCTTATTCTTCCCTTTAACTTTCTCATAAATCTCTTTATCCTCCCAGAATTTCAAAATCTTCTCCTCAATAGCCTTAAAGTCAAACATACCTATATTTCACCTCTTTCACTTTTAAATCTAACTACAAAAATCAATTCACGCATAAAAAATAATCTTCTTTTCATCGCAGACAAACTCCGCTAAATCAAATAATACTAGGAATAGAAATAATTTCCCCAGACATATTTTCTTTAGAAAAAAAGGTTATTTAAATTTTCCCTTAATCCATTTCTTATCGGAGCTCTTCAGCAGACTTACAAGAGTGGTAATAAAAATAAATCCGAACGTCCAACTAATCTCGCTCTCATCTATTAGCCAAAAGCCAACAATACCTAAAACAGAGATAATGATCAAAGTCTTAAACCACTTCCGCCCAGATTCCAATTCATCTCTTGCCAAGTAAGCTATTAAAAACCCTACGGGAATCGCTAAAATCAAAATTACTAGTTTAATCATTTCTTTCCCCTCCCCAACCTAAGACCCACGCCAAATCCAAATAAGATTAATCCAATCGTTAGAATGATTAGATAATTTCTTAACACCATCCAGGCAATTTCATTGATGAATCCATCAACCGCAGGCAAATCTTCAAAGCCCAGCCCTGCAGGGAAAGCAGAAACAAAATTATTTCTAATCTCAGAATTAACAATGAAACTGATAAAGAAAAAGCTCCCAGATATGATGAAACTAATTCCCGTATAAATAAGAAAACTCATTTTACCAACAAAAATCAATCCAAGTATTGATGCTGCGGCAACAATAGCCAAAAGGCTCATAGCAGTAATTAAACCATCATTAATTTTTTGTAGGTTTGCCCCCGATTCTTCCAATTTATTTTTAGCCTTCTCTTTAATCCTAATTTCGGCAACTTCCTTCAGATTATCTCCAACATCAGAACAATTAATTTCAAATTGTCCGTATTCACCTAAATCCCCTGCAAAACTTTCAACATCAATTTTACTACATTCATCACCTAGCACTCTTTGACCATCGTCTATATAAGAATAATAGCCCTCTGAAAGATTATCTATGCCGTTCCCCATAACTTCATTAATTTTTTTTTCGACATTAAAGTCAACCGCACTTAAAATTGAAAATATAAGAACAAGAAAGATTAAATCAACAGTCAAAAACACAGTCAGTACGAGTTTAATAAGCTTTTTAATGTTATCCATAAGCTAAAACAAACTGGAAAATATATAAACCTAATTAATTCTCGTCTCTTCTTAATCTCTCAAGTTCTTCCTGATCTTTCCTCAATTTTTCCTCGGCAGATTTTATTCTTTCCTGATTCCTCATCTTATTAAGTTCCTGTTGAGCTTCTCTTATCTTTCTTTCAGCCTCTGCTATTCTTGCCTCAGTAGTCATGTCTCCTCTAGATCCTACAGACTCTACAGGTTTAGGTTCAGGCACATTAGGCATTTTTCTGTCCCTAGGGTCAGAATAACCCATCTTAGTCCTTCTAGTCCTAACCATTTTACCAACAACAAATCCAATTATTCCAGCTAATAACAGTACGCCCAATACATAATAGAATATAATCGAAACCGAGCTACTCGAATCATCAACAACAGCGCCAGTAATTTCGCCATAATCTTCGCCTGTATTTCCCTCCCCCGTTAAAGTAGTATTAGCACCCTCTTCAGTTGAATTGTCTTCATCCTGACCATCATCTCCTTGTTCATTATCATCAAAAATACTCTCATCTTCTTCAGTACTCATATCAAGAAATACTTTGCTACCCACCTTAACATTGTTGAATTCCTGCTTCACAAGAGCATCTCCATTTTCAATGACATAAGCAACAATATTCAAGCTACTCGAATCGGTTGTAAGATTCCCATTTAGTGTACCATGCAAATCTGTTTTTCCAGGGTATTCAGTTCCTATAAAATTACCTCCATTAGCACTAAACATTTTCAAGACAACATATCTAAAGGGGTAATCAGTCTCAACAGTTAAATCAACAGTCTTCGCCATAATGGCAGGAACTAATATTAACAAGACTAGCACCACCACAAATATTTTCTTCATCCCCCAGTTAAAACATTCCTATTTATAAATTTTATTGGGACGTCTGCGCTAGGATTCCCGGAGCGTGTAAGCGCGAGGGTGCTACGAAACTTGTTCTGCGAGCACGTTCGAATCCGTAAAAAATACGCCTGCGCCAGGATTCGAACCTGGGAATCCACAAGGGAAACGGGATTAGCAATCCCGCGCCGTAACCACTGGGCCACGCAGGCATGACATTTTAGACAGAAATTAGCTTATAAGTTTTATCATATCCTTTCTAACCCATATTTTACCCCCATCTAAATCCTTAAAACCCAATATTATACTCAATTAGCTATATCACAAAATATATATTATAATATAATAAATAAAATGTCCTGGCAAATTTTACTGTTATCCGCAACATCTCTTACGTTAATACTATCTATGATTCTATTAATATTTCGATTCAAAACATCTCTCAAACTATTCTTTCCATTGATAACAGATTTGATTATGTCAAGGTTGCCGATGCAGAAAACTATGCACTTTAGTGCATTGATGAATGCAACCTTGAGCATCCAAAAGTTCAAACAAACCCCACACTTTAATGGAGTAAAACATAAGAACTTTTTGATATTCACTATTGGATTCTCGCTAAGGTTATCCAAGAACCAAAACATAATAGATATGGGCTATTTTATGACTGACATAAGTTTCTTGTTCATAGAAATATTGTTCACAATAGCTCTAATTCTTGGTCAGATGAAATACTGGAAGATTAATTAGGTTTCTTTCTCTTATACCACCTAGCCGCAAAGAAAGAGCCGACTAATGCTCCAAGCATATTCGATATCAAATCAAGCCCAAGGTTGTATAAATCTCCTACGCCTGTTCTTTCAACAAAAATAAAGACTAAAAATTCAACAATCTCATTCAAGGAACCAAGACCCATTGAACCAAGCCATGCAACAAATATTGCAGCTCCCAATTTATTTCTATTTTTCAGTCGTGGGGCAATTATCTGGAAAACCACAACTGCTGCAACAAAAAACCCATAGAAATGAATTACTTGATCCATTTTAAGTATAAAGAAGTCTCCACTCAGCTCTATTATCTTAATTAGTTTTAGATTATAGAGAGCCACCCCCTGAATAATAATGCTCCCGCCTAACATATGCAACAACCCCCATATCGACAATAACCACAAGGCAAGATTATCCAACTTAGTTTTTTTAAGAGTTAAGAGAACAATGGCACCAACAAAAACAAGATTCACAACATATGTGAGAAATTCATAATTTTCTGTGACAATGTAATATATGCCGAAAATTATAATATAAATTAAGCTAAATATAATTACAACCCACTCCCCCCTCTTTAAACCCATCTGATAAAAAGGAATTTTGCATTTATATAAGTTACTTCTTTTTCTTTTCAGCTCTAGAAATCATTTCTTTTTTCAATCCCAAGAAGATACCACCCTTCTTTCCACCGACATAGCTATTTTCTCCTGGCTTAATGATATCATTCAGCTCATCCAGTTCAACATCAACATGCGTGACTGTAGCTCCAGACTTGCCTTTAACATGAACATACACATCTGCCTTTCCTAAATGTATCTTTCCTTCTGCTTTCCCACTCATCTTACACTAAAATCAACCATCACAGGAAGATAGTCAGAATAATTTAATTTTAGAACTTTATAATCTTTGACTTTAATTCCTCTTGTAAGGACATAATCGAATCCCTTATCTGGATAATAAGAAGGGAATGTATTGCCCCTCTTAGACATTTCCAGGTCTGTTTCCTTTAATAGATCTTTTAATTTGCTATCTCCTTTAAAGGTATTAAAATCACTCATTAAGATTAGAGGGCTCTCGATTTTTCCCACAAAGTTTTTCAACTCATCAATCTGCCTTCTCCCATCTCTTTTCCCAAGAGCCAAATGAACTAGCATCAATCTTATCTTTTTTCCAACGTTAATGTCGCCCTCAATGACGACTCTCTTAACTCCTTCGTGAAACTCTTCTCTTTTAACACCAGAAATTTTATTCTTAGAAAGAATGGCATTACATTGTTTATTCATCACAGGAATCCTCTTATATCTTTTTCCATACTTTTCCGCAACAACTCTATGCTTCAATCCCAACTCCTTGGTGAAATGGCATATTTCATCATGTTTCTCCATAAATGAATTCTTGCTAATCTCAACCAATGCAAGAATATCTGGATTATGTTCTTTCAGCTCTTTTATTATGTCAAGGTTGCATTCATCCATGCACTGAAGTGTTGGGTAAAACATAAGAACTTTTTGATCTTATAATCTATCATACTAGGATGTCTAAACCTTCTCCAAAATTTCAGATATCCCAATTTTCTTCCAGTCAATCCCTCGAGATATTCAATATTGTAAAGTATCAATCTCGTCGTGAAAAACGGGGGATGCTAAACTTTAAAAGCCCTTTTATATCACTATTATCATAGCGGGGTGGAGCAGTCTGGAGTGCTCACCGGGCCCATAACCCGGAGGTCGCGTGGTTCAAATCCCGCCCCCGCTATATTTGAAGAGATTTTCAAATACTTTAGTAAGCCTACGAGCTAAAGTTCCCGCGGAACTTGTTCTGCGAGGACCTGCCCCCACTATCAAAATTCTTATAAAACCCTCCCTCTAGAGAATAATATGAAAAAAGTTTATATCATACAGGGACGGGGTGGAAAGCCAGAACACGGTTGGTACCAATGGTTAGCAGAAGAATTAAAGAGAAAAGGCTTTCAGGTTTTCTTACCACAAATGCCTAACACAGACATGCCAACAATAAACGAATGGGTAGGAGCACTAAGATCAATAGCGCCAACCCCCGACGAGGAGACTTATTTCGTTGGACACAGCATAGGTTGCCAAACAATTCTTAGATATCTTGTTACACTTCCCCCGGAAACAAAATTGAACAATGTAATTTTGGTTGCTCCTTGGGTGAGTTTAGACGAAAAAACAATGGCTGAAGAACCAGGATCCATTCCTATCGCAAGACCCTGGATAGAAACACCAATAGATTTTGATAAAGCTAAACTACATCCAAAAAAATTTATCTGTTTGTTCTCAGATAATGACACTTATGTCCCCCCGGATAATCAAAAATTCTTTCAAGAAAAACTGAGCGCAGAAATCATAATAGATAAAGGAAAAGGTCATTTTGATAAAGATTCAGGAATCAAGGAACTTCCCGGAATACTTTCATTTTTCAATTAATAGTTATCTTTAAATTCACCAATTAACTATTTTCACCATGTTAATATTAGGAGTAGACGATGCAGGCAGAGGCCCATTAATAGGGCCAATGATTTTAGCAGGAGTGCTGGCAGAAAAACCAAAAGAAAAATTATTCAAATCCAGCAACATTAGAGACTCAAAACTTGTCCCCCATAATGAAAGAATAAAACTTTCAAAATTAATTAAACAACATTCAATAAAAACAAAAATCATTTCTACTTTCCCCGAAGAAATTGACAAATCATTAAAAACAGGAACAAATCTTAATACCTTAGAAGCCATAAAGGCTGCATCAGTCATAAATTATTTGAATCCAAAGAATAAATCAGTAAAAGTTATTCTTGATTGCCCATCAACAAATACAATAGCATGGAAGAACACACTGTTAAAATATGTAAGGCATCCTGGAAACTTGACAATTCTCTGCGAGCACAAAGCAGATTTTAATTATCCCATCGTGTCTGCAGCATCAATATTAGCAAAAGTCCAGAGAGAGGAGGAAGTTGAAAAACTAAAGAAACAATATGGAAATTTTGGCTCTGGTTACCCCTCAGACCCAAGAACAAAGGACTTCTTAAAGGAAAACGGCAAGGAATTAAAAGATTCCGGGTTATTCAGAAAGTCCTGGAGCACTTGGAAAAAAATCTTTCCTGATAAAGCCCAGAAGAGATTGTTCTAACCCTAACTTTTAAATATCATTATCAATATCTTCAAACATGACATTCCAAGAATTATTAGAAACCATTTATTGGGGAAACACCGGCCAGCAGTACCTAATAGCTCTGGCAATATTTATTATCTTATTTATCATATTCAAGATATTTGATTCTGTAATCATCTCTATATTAAGAAAGGCAGCCAAAAAAACGAAATTTGGCTGGGACGATTTAGTAATTGATTTCATCTCGGCAATCCATTGGCAATTCTATGCATTTGTAGCATTTTACATCGGAACATTATACTTAACACTCACAACAATATTAACACAGGCACTGAAATTCTTACTATTGATTTTCATAGCGTATTATGTCGCACAAGGCCTATCAAGAATGGTAGATGGATTTACTAATAAACAGATAGAGAAGAGGAAAAAAATCACTGGAACTATTCAAAACACTTCAATGATTAAAGTCTTTGGAGTTCTGTTTAAGATAGTAATTTACGTTGTCATGTTGTTAATGATTCTTTCTAATATGGGGATAGAAATCACACCATTAATCGCATCTCTAGGAGTGGGTGGAATCGCAATTGCCATTGCCCTCCAAGCAGTTTTATCTGATTTATTTGCAGCATTCGCAATCTACTTCGATAAGCCATTCAAAGAAGGTGATTTCATAATAATTGGAAATGACATGGGAACTGTAAAACGTATTGGAATAAAGACAACAAGAATTGAAACTCTTTCAGGACAGGAGTTAATAGTTTCAAACACAGAGATGACAAACACAAGAGTCAACAACTATGGGAAGATGAAGAAGAGGAGAATAGTATTTCCATTCGGTGTTGAATATGACACGCCTGTAACAAAGCTAAGGAAAATAAATAAGATTGTTGAAAAAATTCTAAAGGAAACAAAGAATGCAGACTTAGACAGAGTGCACTTCAAAAATTTTGGCGATTTTAGCTTAAATTATGAAGTTGTTTATTATGTCAATAACTCGGACTACGCAAAATACATGGACATCCAGCAAGATATTAATCTAAAGCTAAAAGAAGCCTTTGAGAAGGAAAAGATTGTATTTGCCTTCCCTACCCAGACCCTCCATATAGATTCTTTCAAGAAGTAGTTAAAACAATCTTTAAATATTAATCATTCTAAGAGCCAATATGACCCACATCAAAAAGCTAGTCATGCAGGGATTCAAGTCATTCGCTCCTAAAACAGAAATCAGCTTCGACTCCGGAATCAATACAATTGTCGGACCAAACGGCTCTGGTAAAAGCAACATATCAGATGCCATATCATTCGTCCTCGGCAGATTATCTGCAAAATCCATGAGGGCAAAGAAATCCTCCAACCTCTTATTCATGGGCTCCAAATATGCCAAGCCATCTCATGAAGCCTCTGTCGAGCTAGTATTCGATAACTCAAAAAGCTCTTTCAATCTTCCAGAAAAAGAGATAAAGTTAAAAAGAATCGTAAAGAGAAATGGCTCTTCTGTCTATAAGTTAAACGACGAGACAAGAACGAGAGGAGAAATACAAGAAATCCTCGCCCACGCCGGAATCGATCCATACGGCTTTAATATTATATTACAAGGGAACATTCAAAGCATTGTGAAGATGCAACCGGATGAAAGAAGGAAAATAATCGAGGAAGTAGCAGGCATATCCATATATGAAACCAGGAAGCAGAAATCATTTAAGGAGTTGGAAAAAACAGAAGATAGGTTAAAAGAAATATCAACAATCCTAAAAGAAAGAACATCATTTTTAAGAAATCTGGAAGAAGAAAGAACCCAGGCATTAAAATTCAAATCCCTCGAAGAAACAATCAAAAAATGCAAAGCCTCTATCTTATCAAGAAAAATCCAAGACAGAAAAAAAGAACTTTCTGATTTAAGCAAATCAATTTCATCTAATTTAGAAAAAAAGGATAAAATTAAAAATCAGTCAGATAAAATCCAAGAGAAAATAAACCAATTAACAAAAAAAGTTGAAGAAATAAATACCCATATTCAAAAATCTTCTGGCTTGGAACAAGAATCTCTTAACACAACAATAGCAAACCTTAAGGCAGAAATAGAAGGATTAAAAGTAAGGGAAGAAAACTTTCATAACAGAAGACAAGAAACAGAAAAGAGATTAGAAAACCTTCAAGCATCTCTGCCAGAATTAGAAGAAGAGATAAAAGACTTAAGAGAAAAATCTCCCTTGATGGCGAAAAAGCAAGAAGAATTGCAAAAGAAAAAAGAAGAGCTAAAAAAGATTCAAGAAGAAAAAGAAAACTTTCACACTCTTAAAGCAAGACTTTCATCATTAAAAGACATGATAAAAGAAAAAGAAAGATATCTTGCAAAAGCAGATTCCGACTCTGAAGCGACATTAAAAAGATTAGAAGAACTTTCTAAGAACTTAAAATACTCTGGAATCCAAGAATGTCTGCGACAGATAAAAACACTCCAGGAATCATTATCAATTAACAAGAACAAATTACAGTCAGTATCTCAAGAACATACAGAAAGCCAAAAACAAATTTCAATCGCAGAATCTAAGATTCAGGAAGCTGAAAATATCAAGCAGAAAGTAAGTGAAATAGACCTTTGTCCCCTATGCCAAACAAAAATATCTGAAAAACATGTAAGGCATGTCTTCCAAGATTCAGATAACAAAATAGCATCAGCTAAGGAATTAATAGAAAAGTCTCAAAAAACCCTAGAAAAAGCAACGAAAGAGAAAGAAAATTTGGAATCCAGGATTAATAATCTGGAATCTCAACTCTCATCAGCTCATGAGGAATTGGTAAACCATAAATCCATCTCGGAAAAAAATGAATTGCTCCGTGAAATCCTAGAAACACAATCATCATTAAAACAAGAACTCCAGGAACTAGACAAAAAAAGGAATTCGTTAGAAGATAAAGCGATAGATTTATCAGGTATAGAAGAATCTTATCTGAAAAAATTACATGAGATAGAGGAAATATCTTCCAGAAATGAAAAAAATCTGGATCAAACACTTTCCTTTAAAGAAAGAGAAATCGAACAAACTCGTGGTTTAATAAAATCAACCTCTGCCAATTTAGAAGAAATAGATGAAAAGCTTGATGATATAATCTCTGATTTACAAGAAAAAATGAATCTTTTGGAAGAAAAGGAAGCCGAAGAAGACGAATTATCCAAAAAATTCAAGAAAATGATTGAGGAAAGAGAATCAATACAAAAAACAATAAGCGAGGAAAATTATAATGTAATAGAAAAAGGGAATGAGATTAGACAAATAGAAGACCAGACAAACACGCTAAAAATAGCACAGGCGAAAATTGATGCAACTAAAGATGCTCTGGAAATGGAAATCAAGGACTTCCCTGATGTAGAATTAATAAAAGGCACAATACAAGTTTTAGAAGAAAGACTTGTGAAAGCCCAGGATGCCATAAACAGAATCGGCTCTATAAACCTAAAAGCTCTTGAAGTATACGAGGAAGTAAAAGAGGATTACGACAAGATAAAAGAAAGAGCAGATAAAATAGAATCAGAAAAAGATGAAATCCTCAGGATTATCGCAGAAATCGATAAGAAGAAAAAAAGAAGTTTCATGAAATCATTTAAAGCCATTAATGAGATATTCTCAGAAAACTTTGCCAGGTTATACACAAAAGGAAAAGCATATCTAGAGTTAGAAAACACTCAAGACCCATTTGAAGGCGGAATTAACATAGCAATCAAATTAGCAAAAGGAAAATACTTTGACATCACATCCCTATCAGGAGGAGAACAAACACTAGTTGTCATATCATTATTATTCGCAATCCAAGAATACAAACCATATCATTTCTACATCTTCGATGAAATAGATGCAGCCCTGGATAAAAGAAACTCACAAAGACTTTCTTCTCTACTAAAACAGTATATGCAAAACGGTCAGTATATTGTCATAACACATAATGATGCAATAATCACAGATTCCAATGTTCTTTATGGAGTCTCCATGCATGATGGGATTTCAAAGATTCTAAGTATGAAGTTGGATTGAGAAACTATAAAAGCCCAAATCCATTTATCCCGGCATGATATTTGAAAAAGGGGAGTTGAAAACTTTATAGCCGTTTTATTTAGATCATCTTCTATCTTCAATCCTGTATTTTTCAGCAGCCTTTCTAGTTGTTTACTTTCTTGGAATTGGTTTTAGTACATTTCAGATAGGAATTCTTGTAGCAGCCATGCCCCTTACGGGATTACTTTTCGAAGTTCCAACCGGAGCAATAGCCGATATTTATGGAAGAAAGTTTTCAGTTCTTTTAGGGTATGCTATAGAAGGCATTGGATACCTATCATTATTTTTCATACAAGACTTTTACGCAGTTCTATTAGCCTTCGCAATAATAGGATTCGGAACAACATTTTCCTCAGGAGCCAAAGAAGCATGGATCACAGATTTAATCAAAGGAAAAAAAGGAAAATATTTGAAAGACTATTTAGTTTGAGGGATTAAGCTTTAGTTTTCAACTCATTGATATCACTTAATATTTCATTTTCTAACTTCTCAATTCTTTCCATAATTTGTTCTGGTGGATCATACTTAACATCTTGATATTCAATTTCTTTATACTTTGATATGCTTAAATCCCAATCATCATTTTTAATTTCTTCAATTGGAACAAAAAAATGCTTTTTCTTTCTATCTTCGTTATCTTCATCTTTTCTTTTTTCAAAGCTTCCTATAATATCAGGTATATCTCCTTGTCCGTCATCTATTTGTGTTCTTTTATCATCTAAACTAAAACCATCACTTTTCATGTCATAAAACCAGACTCTTTGAGTTGGCTCTCCTTTAGTAAAGAATAAAACAGCAGTAGGAACTCCTGCATATGGTTTGAACACTCCAGAAGGCATTTTTATAACTGCGTCTAATCTGCATTTTTCTAAAAGAATCTGCCTAATTGATTTATGGGCTTTTGAATTTCCAAATAAAACACCATCCGGAACAATAACCGCACATCTACCACCACTTGCTAAAGAATTATACATTAATTCCAAAAATAATAACTCTGTTTTTCTAGTTTTTATTAATAAATTATCACTCATCTCAGACTCATCAATACTTCCCTTAAATGGAGGATTTGCTAAGATTAAGTCATAAGTATTTTCTTCATTATATCTTTTTGAGAGTGTGTTTAGTTGTTGAATATTTGGCCTAGTTATTCCGTGCATCATTAAATTCATTAAAGAGATTCTTGTAAGTGTTTGATCAATATCATAGCCATATAAAGATTCTTCATCTAAGATTTTCTTTTTCTGAGCTGTTAAAGTGCTAACTCCATCTTTTTTATTGGAGTTTAAGATATACTCATAAGCATTAATTAGAAATCCTGCAGTTCCACATGCTGGATCTAAAATCCTATCCCCATATTCTGGTTTTGCTAAATTAACCATCATTTTAATAATGTGTCTTGGAGTTCTGAATTGTCCGTTTTTTCCTGCTGTTTGTAATTCACTTAAAAGATATTCATACATATCTCCTTGAGTATCTTGATTTTGCTCTTTAATGTGCATGTCATTTATTATTTTCACAGCCTCCATTAAAAGCGAGGCAGTTGGTATCTCAAAATTAGCATTTTTCATATATTTAGCATAAAATGAATCTCCGTTATCTAAATTTCTTAAGGAAGGAAATACTTTATCTCTAACATGATCCATTATTTTATCAGCAGAGTAATTGCTCCATTCAGACCATCTGCAATCTTTATGGTTTTCAAAAATAGATTTAAACTTTTCTCCTGTTAATCTTGCCTCTTGTTCTTTTCTAACATTTTCATCCTCTAACCTTTTCATAAAAATTAGGAAAGATATTTGTTCAATTGCTTGTAAGGGGTTAGAGATTCCACCAGACCAAAACTTATCCCAAAGCTTCTGTATTTGTGATTTTAGTTGTGGGTGTAGCATTTTTACATTTCCTTAAATTTTTTTCTTAGGTTATTTATTTCTTGGATTGTCAGTTTTCCAAAGTATGCCCTTAATTCTACATTAAACCTTTGTGCAACTTTTAATCGCTCATCGCATTTTTCTTTATGTATTGGCTCAGCATCATTCATAGGTATATAATATTGATTGTCTATCCGGTCTTTTTTGAATTCAGAGAAAATTAGATATAGATTTTCTAAATCAAACAATTCTTTTATCAAAAGCACTGCTCCAGAATGATTTTCACATTTGATTCCACATTTAAAAAATAGTGACTGAACAGTGTTGTAGATTGAGTAATAAGCTTCTGAAACTGCGTTCTCATATATTCCTGCACCATATGCAAGTTTTGCTACTTGCATGCATTTTTCACTTTTTATCAAATATGATTTAGATATTTCTTCAGAAGGGTCTACAAGCTCTAATCTTTCTTCTTGTTTTAGTTTATTCAAAAAATTTGATTTTATCATAATACTCATCTGCCCCCCTTATTATTACATGATTTTTTATTATTTCTTTTATTAATAAATCATTTTCATTGAATTTTCCAATTTTTATACTTATCAAATCATAGATTTTTTGTATTTCTTCTTTGACTTTCTGATTTGTTGTTTCGATGTAAACATCAATATCGCTGTCTTTTTTTGAATTTCCTTTTGCATAGCTTCCAAAAAGAATTATTAAATTGCAAGTGCATTTTCTGATAATATCTCGAAAAATAGGTTCAAGCTCTGGATATTTTAACAGTATCTTTGTAAGTTTGTAGTTTTCAGCATTTAAGACAAATGATTTTGAGATTAAATTTTTTTTAATAAAATAAATATGATTTTTTCCAACAACCCTATAATCCAATACATTTATTTTTAGTAGTTCTTCAAGTATTGACTGCACTCTTGTTAAAGAGGTCTTTAGTTCTTTTGCCAGTTCTCTTTGATGCATCTCTTTTTTTAAGAGGAGTAACAGTACTTCATACATATAATTGACTTTTATTTGTGTCATATGACTTTTTAATAAGTCAGTAGTATTTAAGTCTTTTGCTTTCATCTTACTAACTCCCCTTTAAATGCTTTCTGCATCAAAACCCCATTTAATTGTTCAATTTCTTCTAACGATTGTTTTTGTTTTTCTTTTATTTTTTCAATATGCTCGACGATTGAGGCAAAGGTTTGTTGGAGTTTGAGGGGTGGAAGGGGGATTTTAATAGATTTGATAACTTGCTGAGAAATATTTGGCTGTCCACCCCCAAAACTTGAACTAACTAATTTCTTTTTGATTGAACCTAAGAAGTATAATAAATAGATATTATTTAATAGATTGTTATCTTTGGGGATTAAAGAACAAATTGCTTGGTTTGTTGTTGCTCTAATTTTTAGCATGGAAATTTTTCCAACACTTGCCCCATACATTGCGATTAATACGGTATTTGGTTCAAGATATTTTGCACTACTATTTTTTAATCCTAATTCAGTTATTTTTTCCTCAGTATTATGGATATAACCTTTATCTAGTTCTCCGGATTTAACCCATAGTATTGTTCCATTCTCCCAATATTCTTTTTTAATCCTTGAAGGTGTTCCGCCACTTGTAGTATCACATAACTCGCGTATTTCTTTCTCTTCAAACTTCTCCTTCAAAAACACCTCACTAAAAACACTCTTCAGATAATCATCTAAAAACTCAAGTGTCTGTTTTCTTTTTTCTTTAAGATGTTCTGCTTTTTCTAAAATTGAAACTATGGCTTTTTGGGTTGGGAAGGGGGGGAGGGGGATTTTAATAGATTCAAACCTTCCTTTAGTAATATGTTTCATAGTTGAGCCATGTGTTTCTCTCATAAACAGATTTATACTCCTCTTCACAAAATAAAATAGATATTCTTTATCAATAAAATCTCCTTTAGGAACAACTTTGAAAATATGCTGATTTAACCACCCTTCTTCTTTATCCCAGATAAATGCGTCTAAAGTTGCAGACCATGAAATTAATAAATCTCCTCTTTTAACTAGATATTTACCTTCAAATTTCTTTGTCGTATAATTTGGGTTTGTTATAGAGCCTGTTAAGTCTTGAATACGAATTATTAATTTTCCTTTTGGTTCCCATTCTGAAGGTTTAAACGCCCTACCATTTACAAATTGTGCTATTTCCTTTAATTCAACTTCCTTCCATTCTACTTGATTAATTTGTTTTATTTTCATTTTTTCTTTGTTCAACGCTCTTTTTTAATTCTAAAATTAATTTATCCATTAACTCATTTTGTGGCTGTAAGTTTTCATAAACCACAACCAATCTTTTCCAAACTTCTTTTAAATCTTTACAAAATTGAGGGAAATTTGTTTCTAGTGTTTTATCCTTGCCATATACAGCATTACCAAAATCCCAACTGTGAGCTAAAACGTTTCTAACATTTTTTAGTTTGTTTAACATCTGAAACGTGTCATCAGAGATTAATTTCCACTCATCTCTTAAAATATGTATTTTTTGGGAAAAATCAATTTTGGTATTAAGCGAATCCAGCCAAGAGCCTCTAGCAGAAAAATCCTCTTTTAATATAATTGCTTGGATTATTTCATTAGTCATAAACTCTATTTTAGTAAATGAATCTAAAATTTCTCCGCGATCCAATCTTCTAGGAATTACCTCTCCAAACTCCTCCCTATGAAGACCATGACTTATATTCCCCCCATATACTCTGAGCCATTGCTTTTTTCCAACTATAAAAATTTTTAAAGGGCGTATTCTATGATTATCCATTATTGCAATTAACTCTTTTAGCTTTTTCTCATCTATATCTTTTGGTTCTCCAATATCTAATGTTGCTTTTCTATTCATTTTTTAATCCGTTTGCCTCATTTTGTATTTCTGCCTGACTTTTGCCAAGGAGAATCCGAGAATATATTTCTTTCTTAAATAGAATACTTTGGTTATAAGCTAAAATAACATCAATAAGCCACTGAAAGTTGCTAACAAATTCCTTGTTTGCAAAAAGGACATTTTTCCAATTCTGATCCTTAAAAAAATGTTTATAGGGTACATCAGTAATAAATTCCAGGTCTTGTGCATCCCATTTAACAGGAACATGGGCAAAAATATCTCTTAGCGCCTCAAATCTTTCTAAGGTGACAGAGAGATTTTCCTTAGCCTCACCACCTAATTTTGGAAATGCATCTTCAATAAGCTTTTTCATATCTCTTGACTTAGTCTTAAATCGAGGCATATTTTCTCTCTCTCTTATTCCCCTAACTAAATGAAATTCCTTTTTTGAATGATCCATAACTAAATCTTTGCCTGTTGCAGAAATTAAATTATTAAAACACATTTCAATTATTATTGAGAACTCGATAGTAATCCCTCTTATTTCTGTCATAAATTTATGTTTTTCTCTCAAGTTTGGAATACCATCTGCAATCTTTAGGGCTTCCTCCTTCATCTCTTCAATTGTTGGAATTTTATTTTCCTTCCCCATATTCTACAAAACACCCCCAGTTTTATCATCAACCCAAACCCCGTTTATCTTTGTCTTATCTTCCCAAAGACTATTTTCATTTCCTTCTTTAATTGCCTTATCAAGTTCTTCCTGACTCATCCTGGATAATTCTTTATCTATTGTCTCTCTGATTTCATCTTCACTCTCACCGACAAAACTCATATCATGAAAATTTAAATCCGCCTTTGTTAATGCCTTGCTCCATTTTTCAGCTAAATCTCTTTTGGAACTCCAAAAAATCATACCTTGTTGAATAATAGCAAAAAAATCACTAGTCAAAATAGAATAAGAAATTTCATCTTCTCCGTCATAAAATTTTCCTTCTCCGTCTTTCAATAATTCAATATTCTTAACCGCTTCTTCATAATTAACTTCAAAAACACTCTCAACAACTTCATCATTTAGCTTTAAAATCCTTATATCTTCTTTTGGAAGAAATTCAATAAAAGTCTCCATCAATTTACCATGTTCTTCCCTATCAAAACCAAACATCTCTTTTGACTTAAACTCAACATACCAATAAAACTCATTTTCTTTTTCAATTTCATCGGTATTTCTTCCAATTAATTCATTCATTTCTCCATTCCTCACTTTTAACCATTTCCCAAAGCTCTTCTTTTATTGTCTTATCTCTTTTGCCTTCCTTCAAAGACTTCATAATCTTATCATAAAAGCCAGGGTAATTATTTTTTATTCTATCAAGTTTTAATTTAATATATTCATTTTTACATTTATCTGAGCAAAACAACAAGACTTTTTCATTTGAAAATTGCGGAGCTAACCAGATTCCAGAATTAAATTCTTTTCCACATGATTTGCATTTTTCACTCATCCCCTCCAACCTCCAAAAACATCAAACGAAAAGTTTAAATATTTCATAGTTCTATAATAATCATGCAGGGGGACGCAACCTGACGAAAGCCACATACACTTATGTGCTGGTGTGGGGAGTAGGATTGACGGACGCCATAACCCTACATTTATTTTGTTTTCTTGAGTCATTTCTGTTTATTCCTCTCTATATTTAATAAAGTATCCAAAACAAGGCTCGCTTGATATTCGGGTGTTCCTCTAATTAGTTCGCTTTCTTTTTTAACAATTACTCTTTTACCATCAACAAATCCAACTAACTTATTAAAAGCCTTATATTGACGATTATCTATCGAAATAAAAATTATGCACTTTTCATGTTTTTTTATGAATTCTAAAACATCGGCATATATGTCTGCATTATTATATAATTCTTTGATTTTATATCTTAAGAAAAAGGAGAGTATCTTATTTCTTTTTATCCTTTTTTTCATCGATTTAAGATATTCTTTCTTATGTCTTAGATTTTTATAATGGGTAAATTTCGTTATCTTGGGCAATAACTCAAACATCTTTTCATAACTGATTATACTGTATCCAATAAGATTTTCTGAAAAGTCTATAAAAATGTAATAATCAAATTGTTTAAACTTCATCTTTTAAAACGCCTCCTAGCTTTTTATTAACCTCTTTCTGCACAAGCTCTCTCAATTTTTGATGAAGGCTTTTTGGTTTACCATTTATGCCCTCGGTTTCGCAGATCTTCATAAGGTTGGCAAACTCCGAACGATAAAGCTTAGTTGAGATAACTCGTCTTTCTTCACCTCGTAAAGGATTCTTTTTTACCATTCAAAATACAAAAATGGAAAGTATATAAAGATTGCTATAAATCGGTCTACCGATTTTTTAATTATGTGCAAGTATTGGGCTAGCAAACTCTGTCTTTCTTAATGGGGGCATTGGTTGAGAGAATTGCTTGCCTTTTGATTGTAACACAACTAAAAGCATCCATTGATTTCTAAAACTTTTATATTCAATTCTTGCAGAGTTTAGTTCAGATAAAAAACTCTTATTTATCTCAGGATTAAACGAACCAAAAAATTCACTAGCATCCATTATTTCTATTCCAACAACCCCATCATCACTATCCAAGTCAAGAACTATTCCTTCTGACACCTCCAAACTTTCTTTAACATCTTCATTATGTTCATAAATAACTAAAATATCATTCTCATCATCGTAGTCGTATTTCATATTATTCATTGTATTTCTAAGTTTTTAAATCTTTTTTTGTTATATTTAGACAAGGTTTTCCTACCTAGAGGATAGGCAGTAATTACTCTTAATCTATCTCTAATAGTTATTATGTAAACTCTGCCTTTCCTTTTTGAATAAACATAAAATAGTGCATATCTTAATTCCTTATTGACTCTTTGCTTTTCAACAAATTTCAAATTTTTAAGAGAAAACAAATCCTCAACTACTTCTTCTTTTGTTGCCTTTATTCTATTCAAGAGATATTTTTCCAATTTTCCAAACTCAAAATCCTCTTTAGAGTACTTTTCTAATAACTCTTTAGCCTCTTTTATTTCCATTTTATTTCCATCTCAATTCTTTACATTTCTTAACAACATGTTCTAATTGCTTTAATGTAAACTTATCTAATGGCCTTTCTTCTGTTAAAGGATGTTTAGCTAAATCCTTTAGTTCAATATGCTTTGTCCTAACAAAAACTTCTTTTAATAATCTTAAAAATTTTAATTGCTCGGAGTTGTAATGCTCATTTCTTGAAAGTACATACTTATCAAATTCCATCTTTATAATCCCTTCAGGATCAGGAAGGTCTTTTAACCCAATTATTTGCCTCAAAAAGATAACAAAATCAACCTTAAGGATATTCTGCAAATTATCAATAGTCCAAGTAGGATTTAAACCAGAAAGCTTTTTTTCAATCTCTAAGAGTTCATCAGAAGTTACACCTTCACCAAACCTAATTTTTTTAATAAGTGAATCTTTTTCTAAAAGCTCAATTAAATCAGGGTTCTCTTTAATCTCGTGCTTTATTTCTTCAACACTTAAAACAATATCCGGAGCATTTACTCTTAACATCTTTTTCCTGTCCTTTTCGTAATAAATCAATAAAGGGGCTATTTCTCTAATTAAGAAATCAGCATCATCAAAAGTCAAATCACCCCAAAACTTATCACCTAAGACTTTTTTCAGTTCATCACTTTTTGCCTGCACAACTTCTAAACCTTTCTCCCAAATGTTCTCAACTCTTTCTTGAACAAAATCTTGAACTTTCCAAATCTTATCCTTATCATCTTCTTTTATAGCATCAAATAGCTTAACGCACTGAGATATAAAATAATAAACCTTTGAATTATCTGTTTTAGAGTAAATCAATAAAGGGGCTATTTCTTCTTTCAATGTTTTTATGTGGTCTTTTAATTCAAACTTTTTAGAAACAACTTTTTTAATAATTGAGGCTTTCTCCATAACAACAGGAGAATCCATATCAATTGTCTTTATAGTATCTCTAATTTCTTTTTCTAATATTTTTCTTTGCTTATCATCAAGCTTTTTCTTTAATAAATCAACTTGTTCTAAGAAAATTCTTGTTTTAGCATCCATCACAGCAGATTTAGCCCTTGATTTGTCAAGCTTATGAAAAATTACATTTGAATGATCCCCAAACTTAAAATCTAAAATTAAAAAGTTCTCTTTGACATGGATTCCATCTTTTGAAGGCAATCTATCTTTAAATCTACAAGCTTCTAAATTTCTTGTTCCTCTTCCCAACATCTGCCAAAATCTGATAGGAGAGAAAACAGGCCTTACAAAAACTAAATTACATATTTCAGGAATATCTACTCCAGTATCTAAAACACCGACAGATAAAGCAATTCTAGGTTCATCATATCTATCAAATCTTTTAACTTCATCCATATACCTTGACCTATCTGAAGTTATAACCCTCACATCTTTAGCTAAAACAGGATATAACTTATCAAAGATTTCTTTTAATGAATCAGCATGTTTTACACTAGCACAAAAGAAAATAGTCTTACATGGCCTACCATCATCAGATTTATAGCAACGATCTACAAATTCTCTAACAATAAGTTCATTTGTTCTGGCATCTGTAAAATACCTCTCAAACCTTGTTCCCGGAAGTTCTGCCACCTCAGGATTTTCTTCTTGTTCCTTAAGAGCCTGTTTTAAATCCTTAGTTAATTTTGCCCCTTTAATTCCAAGAGTTAAAACTTGAGTATCAATAACATCCGCAACATAAGGCACTAAAACATTATCATTAACAGCAGTATCATAATCATAAGCAACTGTTGGCTTTTTATATTCACAATCAAACAAATCAAAAGTATCTCTTGTTTCCTCACTTGAAGGAGTTGCTGTAAGCCCTAATTTTAAACAATCAAAATACTGAAATAAAATATTATTCTTTTCATAAAAAGATCTATGGGCTTCATCAAACACAATTAAATCAAATTCTGCAACTCCAAACTTTTCAAACATAGGCCTTTTTCTTTTATTGTCGTCATCGGTAAGAGTTTGAACTGTTGACGTATAAAGTGTAGCTGTATCTGAAAAACCTTCAACATTCAACTCACAAACAGGATCTGAAAAAAATGACTTAAACCCTCTTTCCTTAGCTTGATTTGATAATGAAATCCTATCAACAACAAACAATACATTCTTAACATAACCTGCTTTAATTAAAGCATCAATAATAGCCATAGATACTCTTGTCTTTCCTGTTCCTGTTGCCATATTGATTAAGGCAGATCTATGGCCTTTTTCATAATGCTTAAGAATCTGTTTAACTGCTTCTATACTTCTGGCACGATCAACTATTTTTTTATTTAACTTAACTTGGGAAGGTTTAATCTCATGCTCAAAAAGATATGCTCTTCTATGAAGGTCTTTTTGTGAAAAAGGAAGTAAAACTTTTCTCCTTCTGTCTTTTTGGTCTATAAAATACCATGTTTCTCCATTAGTGAGAAAAATAGGAATTGTTTTTTTGAGTTTTTTCTCAATATCTTCTTGATAAGTTTTTGCTTGTATCTCCCCTTTCTTAAAATCTACCGAACTTCTCTTTGCTTCAATAATGGCAAGAGGAGAGTTATTTTCATCTAAAAGCAGATAATCAATAAATCTATCCTTCCCTCTTTCAACCTTTCCACTAAAAGGAACATACTCTTTAGTTTTAAAATTAGATTTGAGAGAGTTTACTTCTTCCTTAATATATTTCTTCATCCATCCAACTAGCTCTAGCTTTGGATCTATTATTTTTTTTCTTGTGTCTTTCTCTGATAAGTCCATAAATATAACAAGATAAACCGCTTAAAAAAGCTATCTTAATGTAAGTTCAAACTATCTTAATCACTGGAATTTTCATAGTCTCTGTGGTTTCTATTGCTGCAATAATAACCGTTCTAGTCTTATTTGTTCAAAGCATTGTTTTAGCCTTTGCAATCACTATCGCAACAATATTCTTCTATACAATGAAACGACCCCCTCTAAGGGTGTATTTCCATAGATTTATTCTATCGGAGTTAAGGGCCACAATAGGCTCAATGGAAACAATAGTCCTTTCGGTAGCAAGTATAATTGCAATTCCTCTTGTTGGTTTAGCAGTAGACATATTAGGACCAAGAATAGCTATATTCCTTTCAGCAATACTATTAGCCCCAGGAATTATAATATTCTATAAAATCAAAGACGCTAAGAAATAATTTCTCATAAAATAAAAAAGAGAGAAAGTTAAAAAAAATAAAAAGAAAAAAGGAAACAAAATTTAGTAATAACTTTCTCCGAACTCTTCGTTCTTCTCAGGCTTCCTTGTCAATAGAACGATAAGAACAATTAACAAGACTATAAAGATTATAGCCAAGATTATTGTTAGAACAACAGCAGCGGAATCGCCACCGAATGATGTTCCTTCAACTCTAGCTGTAAAGTTTTCAGTCTGGATAAGTCCTTCATCGCTGTGTACGTTTACGGTAAAGCCATAGTTTCCTTCCTTGCTAGCATCTGCCGTGAACTTAACAGTTCTGGCAGAGCCGGCAGGAACAACTACTATTGACTCGTCAAAGTCGACATTCAAACCCTCATCAGCATCTACGATTAACTCGTAAATCTTGATTTCATCGCCTGCATTAACCAAGGTAATGCTGTAACTTCCTTCTGAACCAACAGCAAAATCATCAGAATTAGATCCTGAATAAATTGTGCTTTTATCAGTGGAACCAACAACAACAATTCTCTTGATAACAGTTGTAGTGGAGTCATCGTTGTAAGCAGTAACTTCAATTTCGTAAACACCAGTCTCTACATTGGAAGGTAGCATCAAATACATCCTTCTTTCAGCAGAGTCGTGTTCATCTTCATCAACTCCTTCGATTGGGTCTTTAGGTGCAAGATCGCCAAAGTAGGCTCTTGTATTTATTCCCAATACAGGAATTTCTGCTTCAACAAATGTGTCTTCAGCCTCATGTCTTCCTCTGTTCTTCAAAACAATGTCCAAGGCAACGCTTTCACCTGCTTCAACCTCTGTACTAGGGGTATTAACAGACAAAATTTCAACCTCGTAGTTGCTTCTCTGAACGTTAAGGTCTACATGATACTCAACGACAGATCCGTCTTCTGTTTCGATGGAAATCTCAAGGGTTCTTTCTTCGTCTGGATCAATCTTGTAAGGCAAACCGATATGTAGGTTTTCTCTGTAAGTGCTTTCAGCTATTACATCAAACCTTTCAGTTGCTTCAGAAAGTCCAGGCTCACCAATTATTCGAGCGTAAACTCGGACATCGTCCTTGTCTTCGTTTGCTGTAAATTTAACTGCAATAGCTACAGTTTCACCAGCAGTAACAGTTGCACTTTCTCCTTCTTCATAAAAGATGCCATCAACCCAGACACCGTTTATGGTGGCGAATGCACTTACTGTAGGAGCTAAAACTAGCACCAACAAAAACACTGCGACAAGTGAAGCCAAAACATTTTTGGCTCTCATTTTGGTTTCCATTTTAGTTTAGTTGATAATTCAACCAATAACCCTTTTATAAACTTTATGGTGACAACAATGTTGTTATATTATGTAGTAACAAATAAGCAAAAAATATATAAATGGTATACCAAAGTATATATCTATGAAATCGACGACAAAACAACAAAATAATGAAATAACCACTATCAAACTTTCCAAAAAAACAAAGGCTAGATTAGACAATTTAAAAACATATAAAAGGGAGACTTACGAGGATACAATATCCAAAATCCTTGGTATACTGAACTTATGTAAGGTCAATCCAGCCCACGCCAAGTCAAAATTGCTACAGATAGATAGACAGAAATTATTCAAGTAATTCCAGACCTTCAATACAATCGTCAATCATATCAGGACTCTCATTTATCAGGACCACATCCTTTTCTGGCAGGTTTTTGAATAACTCTTTCCATTCCTTTCTCCCTGTTTTCCTGTGTTTCTTCTCTCCCTTCTCCCCATATATGATGCCAGAAAAATGGCAATGCCATTTCTTTCCTGGGAAAAGCCTTCCAATCTTATCGTAATCAACCTTCTTATCTCTCGCAAGAATATGCGCAAAATCAATACACGCAGAACATCCAGCATCCTTGCATAAATTAGAAATTTCTTCAATGCTCCCAAAAACATTCACTTTTCCCATAGTCTCAGGATAAAGCTCCACTTTCCAGCCATTCTTTTTTATAACAGACATAATATCTTGGATTCCAGATTTTATCATATCATAAGCCCCTTCTTTATTCTTTCCATAATACCCCGGATGGAATACTACTCCTGAAGCTTTCAACCAGCTAGCAACCTCACAACAAGCTAGAATCCTGGTCTTGCTAGCCTCTCTCTTTTCCTTTTCCTGGCTATTCAAATTAACAAAATATGGAGCATGAATGCTTAATGAGATTCCAAGCTCTTTAGCCTTCTTTCCTATCCTGACAGCATCCTCCTTATTCTTAATATAAACACTATAAGTGAATGCAATCTCACATGCCTTAAATCCGAGTCTATGATATTCTTCCAGCCTCTCCTCAGCCTCCTTAACACTTCCTAAACCTGCCGGCCCTATTTTTATTGCCATACTTATTGCTTTGAACAAATCTTTTTATATTTTCTCTAAAACCAGAATTCTAAAACCTTAATAAATTATTATTACACACTTCCAAAAGAATTTCATGAGGTCCCAATCTATCAAACTCAATTGGATTTTGGATAATTAATTCAGGCATTCTAAAACTACTATTATATTCATCGGCAGGAACTCCGAAAATGCATATTTTCTAGTAGCATTAGTTACATTTCAGATACCATTCCATTGCCAATCAGCGAAATGGGCTCTATCGACAACAAAAGCCCCATCACTAGGTAAGATCTCAAATTTAACTCCCATTATATATATTATCATATGAAAATATCCTAATACCTACTTGCAAAATATCCCATTCTCTTCCTCCATACTCATAATCTTGCCAAGATCTTGGTGCTTTTTCGTTAGGAAAAGCGTAAATGTAGCCATCGCGAGCTCAGTTTGGCAATCCAGGAACACTACCTAATGGAACAAGTCTTCTATTTGGCTTAAGGGTTTTATCCTTCCTCTCTTTTTTCAATTTCTTCCAATTATCTATTATTATGTCAAGGTTGCTTGAGCATCCAAAAGTTCAAACAAACCCCACATTTTAGTGTGGAGTAAAACACAAGAACTTTTTGATGTAATGGAATTCAATCTTTACCATAGAAATCGAAAATTTGTACAGTTTTTAAAACTGTCTCATCCTAAATCAGCTAATGCATCATCCAAACCGTCCAATAAATATTGGTGTAGTTTCTCTATAATCCTTTCCTGCAATTTTTCTTTTAATTCACCACTACAAGCCTTTAAATCTTCATCAGGATAGTTTGCAAAACCAAGCGGGAAATAACAATCCATCGAATTGCCCTCATACTCTCTCAAGCCCAAGTCACCTTCCTTAGCCATTAAAAGTGTAACATCAACCCTACACTCCCTTCCAACACTACCCACAACCTCATATTTCCAAGAGACTTCAGTTTCTTCATTAATATAAGAAGCAGGCGAACAAGCCCTCATACTCTCTTCAAAACAACCATACGTATCACAACTAATAGGTCTTGAAATAAAATACACAATCAAAAATATCAATGCCAGAATTACCCACGCTACAATAAAATATACCTCTTTGCTTCTCATAAATAGAATAATTAGTAAGGATATTTAAGTTTTTACAAACTTATCAATTTAACGTTTGTATCAGGAACCGAGGTAAAATTAGTAGCCCCCAAGAACTTAACACCTTTTTCATCACATGCTTTAATTACTGCAGCAGGAGCTACACCATCTATCACAACAGCAGCAATGCTCTTCCTCGACCTCCTCAAGCTTCCAGAAACTTCCATTTGCGAAACTTCTCTAACGACATTCAAATCATAGTCTAGAAGCAAGGCCTTCCTACTTCCAGAAATACTTTCAAACTTTTCCTTAATAGTCTGCTTTGCTTTCTCAGCGTCAACTTCTTTTTCAGGAACATCAGGCCCGGTAGGTTCAGAATGTCTTTCAGAATATCTTCTTCTATAACCTTCATTATCCACCTTATTCAAGTATTCTTTAGCAGGAATTTTCTTTCTTAATGCTTGCAAAATTTCTTTTCCAGTAAGCTCCTCAACCTCTTTTCCATCGGGAGCAACAGCAATATAACTAATTTTAGCATTGCTTGTAACATTCTTAACAATCAACTTTCCACCTCTATCACCATCAACGAACAAAGTTAGCTCCTTGCTTTCACCAAGTCTTGTAATTTCCTTAGGCATTTTAACACCCTGCATTCCTATAACATTATTTACTCTGTTTTTCAACAAATTAACTACATCCGCTCTTCCTTCAACAACAATTATCTCATCTCCACTAAGGTCTCCAGCAGGTAACTTTTCATCCCCATACTCCTGAATCTTTGCAGCTCTTGATTCATCCTTTAATGTTTTGGCCATCTCATTCATACTTCCCCCATCAACCCCTTCTAACAACTTCCGGGCCCTATCAATTATGTAATCTCTTTTGCTTCCCCTAACATCCTCAATCTTTTCGATTTCAACACTTGCCTCAGTTGGCCCAATTCTATCAATCGTTTCAAGAGTTGCAGCAATAATCGTTGTTTCACTTTTATCTAAAGCACTTGGAACTTGGATTTCTCCGATTGATTTTCCATCGACAGATTCCAAATCAACTTCAATCCTTCCAATCTTTCCTTCCTTTTGCAATTCACGCATTTCCATATCAGCACCCAAAAGACCTTCTGTCTGTCCAAAAATAGCACCAATTACGTCCGGTTTTTCAACTGGACCTTCGGCTCTGAAATTCGCATAAATCATATATTTTATTGAAACCGGACTTATCTTTGCCATTTTCTCTTCTCCATTTCAGAAAGAACCAGATAATCTCTTATTCTTAAGGGCATAATAACTTAAGCCCAATCGTGAGCATGAACATGAAAGTGAAATTGATCCTTTCTGGAACTACTTCAAAACTAAGGTATTTAAATTTTTCTATCAATGCGTGACGGTTAGAAACCCATCCACATATATAAACTTTTCTCGTCGATAAATATCCTAGAAACATTTATATATTACATATATTCTTTAGGCATGTAAAAAAGATGGTGATGGAAACAGAACTTGAAGTTGACAACATCGCAGCTTCTTTAGGCGATGAAGACGACAACAACAAGGCAGATATAGACGAACTTTATGGCGGACTAGAAAGCGCCGGATACGTTTAACTTTTCGGCCCTGTGCAAAAGGGCCCATATTTTTTTAATATTTTTTTAAATTTTGATATTCTTTTATTAATCCGAGGGCTTGATAAAGGTTTAACAATTTACCTCTAATTTCTTTTTTTTCATCATCGTTTAAACTCAAAGTCATCATCTTTTCATATGTTTTTTTAGCTTGATTTCTTTTATCCCGCTTCATATAATATTCTGCCTGGTTTTGATAATAATTCTTTAATCCATTTTTCATTTCTTCTTTTTCTTTAGAATTTCCACAAGCTAATGCAAATTTAAAAACCGTGTCTGCTTCATCAAATCCACCACCTCTGATAAATAGCTCAGCAGATTTCATGTAATCCTGTATTTTTCCTCGATAAGTTGTATTAATGTCTGCAGAATTTTTAATCAACTTTGCAGCTTCTTTAAACATGTTTCTCGATTCATAGATTTTGGCAAGTCTTATCTGAACAAATTTCTTCGTATCAAAATCAATACTAGACCTCATAGCTCTTTGAAGATAATCCATCCTAACATAGTCACCCATGCCTTTAAGTTTCAATTCAATCTCGTGCTTAGACCTCTCTTTTATTTGCATCTTCGATAAAAGTGAAATTGGTTTATATTAATTTATGTCCTAGAAGAATTACTTAGCTTTCAATTCAATACAAACACCAGCACCAACTGTAGCTCCAGCGTCTCTGATTGCGAACCTAGCCATGTGTGGATTATCTGAGTTTGTTTCCAAAACTAAGTTTCCAATAGGCTTTATCTTAACCTTAGCAACATCTCCTGTCTTCAAGAAATCAGGATTTTCAATCTTTTGTCCGCCTCTTGCTACTTCAATCAATTCTATGAATTGGCAAGGAACTTGAGCAGTATGAACGTGGAATACAGGTGTATATCCCTTAGCAATAACTGTTGGATGATTAATAACAACTACTTGCGCCGTAAATTCATCAACAATCTTTGCAGGTTTAGTAACATCACAGACAACATCTCCTCTTGCAACATCCTTCTTACCAACTCCTCTGATGTTTATACCAACATTATCTCCAGCTTCAGCTTCCTGTAATTGTTCATGGTGGGCCTCAATACTCCTGACCTCTCCATTTACTCCAGTTCCAGATCTTCCCGGAAGAACAACAACTTTCTGTCCAATCTTCATGACTCCAGAAATTATCTTACCAACAGGAACTGTTCCAATTCCAGTAATATCATAAACATCCTGTAGAGGCATCCTCATAGGCAAGTCCGTTGCTTTATCAGGGTCCTTGAACAAATCAAGCTGCTCATACACTGTAGGCCCTTTATACCAAGCCATTTTATCAGACTTATTGAAAACATTATCTCCCATAAATCCAGAAGCTGCTATAAATGTCATTTCCTCCGGCTTGTATCCTGCTGTCTTTAACAAAGTTCCAAGGCCTTCCTTAACTTTGTTGAAAGCGTCTTCCTTGTACTCAACAGTATCCATCTTGTTTACCAAGATACAGATATCTCCAACACCCATTGTCTTTAACAACCATAGGTGCTCTTTAGTCTGTGGCTGAACTCCTTCTTTAGCAGCAACTACAAGAAAAGCTGCATCTGCCTGCGAAGCTCCAGTAATCATATTTTTAACAAAGTCCTTGTGTCCAGGTGCATCAATTATTGTAACTTCCCTCTTATTAGTAATAACCTTCTGGTAAGATAAGTCAATTGTAACTCCTCTTTCTCTCTCTTCTTTGAATTTGTCCATAACATATGCGAATTCGAATCCAACCTTTCCCTTCTCCTGAGCCATCTTCTTCAATTTCTCAAGCTCCTGAGCAGGTAAATTACCAGAGTCAAACATCAATCTACCGATAGTCGTACTCTTTCCGTGGTCGACGTGACCTACAAAGGCAACATTTAATCCAGGTTTCTCTTTCGCCATGTTTTGTTATTGAAAAATAAGGTATTTAAATCTTTCGCCATGTTTTGCCCACACTAAAAACTTAAATAACACTTTCATCTCAATAAGCTATGGTATTGCTAAAATCAGTGCCAATAAAAATTGGAACGAAAATGCCGGACTTTCTATTGAGAGATGCCGAAGATGTTTCTCACCACTCCAAAAGACTTTATGGAGAGAAAGGCCTTTTAGTAATCTTTACCTGCATTCATTGTCCCTATGCTCAGGCTGTCTGGCCAAGAATTATCCAAATTGCAGACCAAGCATCCGAGCTTGGGATTAATACTGTTGCAATAAACCCAAACATTAACTCAGAATTTCCGGAAGATTCTCCCGAAGCAATGAAAACTTTTATTAAAGAAAACATTTTAAAGTTTCCATTCCTCCAAGATTCCAGTCAAAATACGGCCAAAAAATATCAAGCCCAATGCACTCCTGATATATATTTAATGGATTCCAACAGGAAGTTAGTTTATCATGGAAGGATAGACGATAATTGGCAACATCCAGATAAGGTTACAAAACATGAATTGTTAGAAGCTATCAACAATCTAGCAAATGATTTTCCAGCAATTCCAGAGGAAGATCAAGAACCCTCGATAGGATGTTCAATAAAATGGCTCGACAATCAAGAGCCCGTGGACGACTTAGACAAACATGTCAAATAACTTTTACGAACGAACTGTAACAATAAATGACCCGGAAGGAATTCATGAAAGACCTTCAGGAGCAATCGCACTTCTTGCAAGAGAATATCTAGGAAGGGTAGAGCTAGATTATGAGGGAATGACTGTAAATGCAAAAAATGATATGTTTGTTCAATCTCTTGGTGGACTTTATGAACATTCAATAACAGTAAGAGTTTCACCAGAACATGATAAAGCTCAAAAAACATTAGATAAATTAACAGAATTAATTTCTTCAGAAGAGATGACCTCATCATCAACTCTTTTATTGACTGCAAATCAAGTTTTGAGAAGCAACTAACTTGCTGAAAACAATCATTTTACTAAAATAAAACATATAAACTAAATAATCTAATCCAAGAAATGACAAAAGATGGTGATTTATCAGAGCTTGTTCTAATTTCCTCCTCGAGAAATACATCTTTCGCCAGAAGCATAACAGAGTATTTAAATCATCAATTAATTGAAGTAGAACAGAGAGATTTTAATGACGCAGACATATTAAGAAGAATAGAAGATCATGAAAGTGTTCGTGGAAAAAGAGTTGTCCTAATTTCAACGCACGAACCACCAATTCCAGAGAGGATGTATGAAGCGAATATATGACTTGATGTAATGGTCAGGGGAGAGGCTGACGACATAACAATCATATTTCCATATTTTCCAGGAGCAAGACAAGATAGAAAAAGAAGAAGAGGCGAACCAATAAATATAGTAGCCAATATAAATAATCTAAGGGGAACGGCACACGACCAAGTTGTCAGGCTAAGATTCATGACGGCAGATTTACATTCCGCACAATCTCAAGCATTGGCAACAAGATTTGATAATTTGTCAGCAATGCCATTATTTATCTAAGATATGAAAGCAAATTATGACTCAAATATAACTGTTGTTGCACCAGATTCAGGGGCAGTTGCAGATGCAGAAGAACTAGCAGGAAGAACAGATGCAAAAGAGATAGCATTTATTCCTAAAATAAGAAATCCGCAAACAGGAAAAACTAGAAACTATGGCATAATTGGAGACGATCCCTCCGGAACATCAGTAGTTTTGTGGGGTGACATAGTTGACAGCGGTTCAACTTTAGAAGGGGCATGCAATGAAATAGAGAAGGCAGGAGCATCAGGGATTGCAATCTATACAACCCATGCTTTATTCAATCCTCCA
>PFOR01000005.1 GCA_002792635.1 Candidatus Pacearchaeota archaeon CG_4_10_14_0_2_um_filter_35_33
ACAAAACCTGATACCCCTCTTTCCTAATCCCTTTCTTCCCCCTTCCAGATTTCTTGCTCTTCTCTTGTTGAGCTTTAAATTTCTTCAATCTCGTCTTCAACTCTGCTAATAAGTTTTCCGAACCCTTGTGTTTCGGAGCTTTCCTAATCATTTCCTCCAGCCAAAAGATCTTCTCTTCCGGACTATCAGCTGATAAATACTTTTTTTCAGCTTCAAAAAACTCATGTCCTGCATTTATAGGCATGATAATTTCTAAGATTATTAATATAAAAAACTACTCCTGCTCCACTTCAGCAACCCCATCACATAAATGCCCTTCCCTTCTTAAAAGGTCTACAAACACTATGCTCAAAACTTTGATTACATGGCCATAAGCCCGGCCTCCTGCATCATCTCTGTTTTTGGCATTAGTGGCTTCCCAGATTGATAAAAACCCCTCCATTCTTGTCTAATAATTTAACCCTTAATGAATATCTTTCTTGCTGACCTTCATCGCCGACACATCTCAACATATAATTCCTATCATATTTTCCAGTAACAGCCCACCAAAAAATACTTCATTCTTGTAAAATAACCGAAACAAGCCCTGGAATGTTCTCAACCATGCAATTTATCAGAAAATGTGCCTTTAATAATTTGGATATTCCGTCATAATTTTTATTAAAATTAACCAATATCAATCGAAATCCCATAACTATCTATTACATTATTTCGTTCTCCCATGCTACTAAATTGACTAGCTCTCCTTCTCAAAATTAGAACTGGCATACAAAGTAACAATATCCCCTACAGTACCATAATTTTATTGATTCCGCATCTGTCTCTTCATTCTGCATTAATCTTTCCAACTAGGACTCCAGGACCAAACCTAACAATATTGTCAAAAATAACCATTGCGATAACAACTAAAATTAATTCTTGCGAAGCAAGACAATTTGTTTTTCTTCAGAAAAACTAGCGCCGTCTTGGATGGGTAAATCAATAAGCCGGCATAAATTCCAATTTCTTAAAAAGTGCGATTTTGTTTAAGCATAATTAAACGCTCTGGTGTCCGTCTTCAGAGTTAGCTTAAACGAAGCGAGAAACAAAATTCGAAAGTTCCTGAAAGGAATCCGAAGGATAAATTCTACTTACGTTTAATAGCAACTAACCCTATTCCTCTTCCAGTATCTCTAATATCTCCTGTTTGTTCGGATGGTTTTCCCATATTCTTTCCCAAATATCCTCATTCTTAAACTTTTCCATAACCTTTATTAACAATACCCTTTAAAGACAAACATGCAACTTAAAAAAAGAAGACTAAAAAATGGCATAACAGTTTTATTCGAAAAAAGAGATTTGCCGGTAGTTTCATTTAGCATATCAAACAGATTTGGAGGCTCTTATGAAACAGAAAAAATCAAGGGAATTGCCCATTTCACAGAACACCTTTTGTTTACCGGAACAAAATCCAGAACCCATGAAGACATCTCCAGAGAAATAGAAAAACGTGGTGGGATTCTTAACGCATTTACTGCTAATGATATAACATCCTATTGGTTCAAACTTCCAGCAGAACACCTTTTCAAAGGAATGGATATCCTAACAGATATCCTAAAAAATACCACATTTGACGAGAAAAAATTCGAAAAAGAAAAAAAAGTAATCCTTGAAGAAATTAAAATGTATCATGACATTCCCCAACGCCATATTTACGAAAAAATAATAGAAAACCTCTACGAAAAACCATTTGGAATTGGTATCATAGGAACAAAAGAAACAGTTTCATCACTAACAAAGGACTTTGTCTCAGATTACTTCAAATCCCATTACAATCCTGAAAATTATATTGTAACCATTATTGGGCAAGCAGACATTGATAAGGTTTGTGAATACCTAGAATCCAATTTTGAATCAACTAACAAAAAAATGCCTGAAATAAAAATAGAAAAGTTGAATAAAGAATCTACTGAAGAAAGGCCAGGATTGGACCAAGCCCACTTTATGTTTGGCGTCCACGCCCCAATGGCCGGAGAAAAGGAACATGATATTTTAGAGGTTCTTGATGCCTATCTCGCAAACGGAATGTCATCTCGCCTATTTTTAGAAATAAGAGAAAAAAGAGGTCTTGCTTACGCTATAAGAAGCTCCTTAGAAACAGAAAAACATTATTCATATTATACAATATACGTTGGCACAGCTAAAGAATCCATCCCTGAAGTAAGATCATTAATCATTGAAGGTTTCAAAAACATAGATAAGATGTCTCAGGAAGACCTAAAAGAAGCTAAAGAACGCCTGATAGGACTAAAAAAAGTCTCCTCAGAAGAATCTGTCAATGTGATGAACGAGTTAATGTTCTTAGAATTAACAACAAAAGCAGAAAATTATTACACTTATGAAGAAGATATTAACAAAGTAACATTAGAAGAAGTGAAATCCCTTGCAAAGAAAATGATAAAGAAATATTCAACAGCAGCCATAGTTCCGAAATGAACACTACAAGAACATTCATATGTATAGACTTTCCATCAGAGATTATAAAGGAGATTACAAGAGTTCAAGGATTAATAAAAAGAAAAAAATTCACAGGCAAATTAACAAAACCTGAAAATCTACATCTAACATTAAAATTCCTGGGCAATATAAATGAAGAAGTTCTAAAAAAAGTCCAAACCCAGTTATCAAAAATAAAATTTCCGCAATTAGAATGCAGACTAGTACAAACAGGCACATTCAACTACAAGCTAAGACCAAGAATTGCATGGATAAAAATTCTTGGCTTAAATAAACTTCAGAAACAAATCGATACAACCATTGATTCTTTCCCTCAAGAAAAAAGATTCATGTCTCATTTAACAATTGCAAGAATTAAATACACAAAAACACCAAAAGAGCTAATTAACCACATATCCCAAATAAAAACAAAACCATTAAAATTCCAAATCAATGAATTCAAGATTAAATCCTCTGAGTTAAAATCACCAACTCCGATATATAAAACTTTAGAGACCTACCAATCCACTCCTCCGACTAAACCAAAACAGAAATAAAACCTTTTTTCTTTATTTAAGATGATAGTCGGGCTGGTTTTAACCCAAATCAAGAAGCTCGAGCCTGAAATTAGAAAAATGGAATTATCACAAAGCAAATAGAAT
>PFOR01000008.1 GCA_002792635.1 Candidatus Pacearchaeota archaeon CG_4_10_14_0_2_um_filter_35_33
TTCTGCTCTAGGATTTCATCGGGATTTGTAGTAATTATTTTATGTTCTTCCGGAGAAGCAATTATCTTTATTTCAGAATGTTCATCATCCATCAACAAAATGCCTTCTCCAACGCCTGCAGTCAAAAGAAACGACTTTTCAGATGCACTAAGAAAGAAAGTTTCCTGAATATTGTTTATTACAGCAGGCTTCTGCCTCATCAATAATGTATAGGATGAATTAGCAAGAACAGACTTCCCTGCTTCAGATTCAAGCATGCCTTCAACCTCCTGATTTATCAAAAACAAGGCAAGGTTAAACTTCCTGCAGGTCTTTACGATTTCAAAGATATAAGAAGCGTCTTCAGTCCTTCCAAGTAAAGACCATGCCTCATCTATTACTAATAACTTTCTTTCAATATCTTTTCTCATTTTCATATAGATATAATCAAGAACAAGGAACATTATCACAGGCTTAACCTGTTTGGGCATATTGCCTATATCAAAGCACACAAGGTTATTGTTAAAATCTATATTTGTCTGCTTGTTCAGAAAAGAGAAAACTCCATCAACATACATGCTTAATCTGTTAATCAAGCTTAAAAGCGTTGATTTTTCCATTGTAGCCGCTTTTTTTGCTCTTCTTTGAAGTATCTCAATCAAATCCTCAAGGATTGGAGGTTCATTATCCCAGGTTTTAGAATCTTCATTTATCCCCTTTAGTTCATAAGATTCTGTCAGTGCCTTGTCTAAAAAGGCTTTTTGAGGTTCTGATAGCTCTCCGAGCATTATAGGCATTAAATCCATCAAAGCCAGTCTTTTCTCTGAATAATCGTGCCCCATTAAATCAAGGGGATTAATCATTGTCTTTGAAACCCTGCTTAAGTCTATTCTCTGCCCGTTAAATCGCTCTGTAATGCCCTTATATTCGCCTTGAGGGTCTATTATCATTACCTTAGTTCCTGTAAGAAGATAGCGGGCAATAAGCAGTTTAGCCATATAGCTCTTTCCACTTCCTGAAGAAGCAAGGCAGATTCCATTAGGATTGCTAAGCTTGAATATATCCTTGATTAGAGGAATATTGTTTTTATTCAATCCCAACCAAACGCCAGTCTTGTCTGCCTGTAAGAAAGAAGAAGTGAAAGGAAAGAAGGCAGAAAGGGCTTCTGTTGTTACATTTCTATTTTGCTTGAGCTTGTTTACAGCCAAAGGAGAACACGACTGAAAGCCCTGCAACATCCTGAAAGACGGCTGTCTTGGAATAATCAATAAAGAGTTCAGTTCAGCGTAAATTCTTCTTGTCAGTGTATCAAGCTCTTGTTTTGTTTTTGCCCTGCAATTAACATATAGACTAACGTTGAAGAGTTTGTCTTTTCCTTTCTGTAAATTCCTTAATACGTTTTCTGTATCTTCATACTTTATCTCTAAGCTTGGATTTAATATTCCTTTTATCTTAGCTGAATAAAGATCTGCTCTCTGCTTCTGCATTTCCCTGTTTAAAGAAACCATCATTGTTTCTATGTCATACGGCTCAATATGGATAGATAAATCAAAATCTCCCAGACTGCTTACAACCTTATCCAGAAATCCTGTCTCAACGCTTCTTGGATATCCGTGCGCATAAATAATCCTGCTTAAGCTCTCTCCGATTTTGATAAATGAAGAATTATTTTCTATCTTATTGGGATGAAATTATTATCAGATTCAAAGAACTTACACACTATTTTCCTTAATTCATCATCCTTAACTCTAACATTATCTAATCCGAGATTATCAAGCTTTTTCTGGCATATCTGCAATTGAATATTAATATCGTTCTTTTCTGGGATAATCAGATAGAAATTTCTGTTAAGGACATTTTCCTGCGAAGCGACTTCCTTTAGATGCTCTTTATATTTCTTGAATAACTTCTTGAATTGCTTGTTGTTCTTAACTTTCTTCTTTATCTCCTTAAAATAATCTTTCAAATCAAGACTTTCTGTATTCATTAATATCTGGATGGGAAAATCAATTCCGTTAAGAAATTTCTGGAACGAGGAAGTTATGGCTTCTTTAGCCCCATCGGGCTTTATTGAAAAATTAATCGGCTCTATTTTTAATATGGCTATTTTTCTGTTATCTTTAGTAAATATCAAATCATCTTTAATCTCTTTTACAGGAACAAATTTCTCCAACTTCTCCTTCTTGACTATTTTTCTTGATTTCAGCCAGATTGTCCAGACTTTAAGATGATGGTCTAATTCAAGGAAGATAAAACCAACAGCAAGAGCAGACAGATTAATTGAGATAAAAGTTCTGGCATAAATGTTCATTCCGCTCTTAAAAAATACCAGGGCAGTTAATGGAGCAAATAGAAACAGATAAGCTAACTGCCTGAAAGTCAATCCGAATATTATTTTTTCTTTATACTCTAACTGCTGTGGAATTTCATAAGCCATTATAGTTTTCCTCCTATCCTCTTTACGTCAGTATAAACATTGAAGCTTGCCTTTACAATCGAGAAAAACATCAGGAATAACATAAGCAGGCTTATGACAAGAAACGCTGAAATTAACACAAGCATTTTCATCTCCCCGAATATTCCAATATCCGTTAGTTTTGAGAATCCGATTAATAGAAGAGCATCAAAGAATGTGACGAAAATAGCAGTTCCTAAGAAGTTTATTATCAGAGAGCCATAAGACCTTAGAGGCGGGAAGAAATACATGAATATCCCCATTGGAAACAAGACAACCCCTATGGCTACAAAGGCATATCTCATTATCAAAACTATTGAGGTTATTATTAAGGTAACAATATAAAGAGAACTGAATATTATTGATAATGCCAAATCATTTATTCCTTTAGGAGATATTAAGAAAAAGCTTTCATCTATCAAATGCAGAGAAGCAGAAGTCATTATTGATGACAAATCAACTCCTAACTGATAGATAAAGAAAGACGCCTGTATAAGAATGATCATAATTACTATATTTCTTAGCCAGTTTTTCGCGTTCTCTCTTTTCGCAGAATCATACCCTGATATAATGAAATTAATTCCTGTTCCCAATAAAAGCAAGGCATAAAACATAGAAACCATGTAGACTATCAGCACCCACAAGCTAAAGAAAATAGACAGGTTTATCGGCTCTGATAATAGCTTTAGAGTTAAATCCAGGAAAGGCCTGAGCGGAGCATTTAAAATCGATAGAATAAACTCAAAGAATTTTTGTGGCAGGCATGAGCCAAGATTAATTAAACTACAGTCAGCCATTTCGCAAGTGCTTTCAGTTTAGTTATAGAGAAAATAAGATAATTGAATAATCCAAAGAAAAACAGCTTCCCTGCCGTGCTTATTCTTGAAGTTTCAATATCTTCTGCCTTCATTTTCAAATCAATATCTAAATTGTAATCCTGGGGCTGATAAGCGTCAAAGTCGTAACTGCCTTCCCACAATCCGCATAAAAGCTCCTGCTCTTCTCCTTCACTAAATCCCTGCGACAGAATATAACTGCAGTCTCTGTTCTTCTGCTCTGTGAAATTCCTGCATTCTAAATCAGGACAGGCAGAAGCCAGCCCTGCCGTGCTTATTAGCAGAGCCAAGCTTCCAGCTATAAGAAAAAGACTGCTTATTCTTTCCATATTAACCAACTATGAGCTGAACCACAAAAGGCGCCGCCCAGATTATTACAAGACCTATTACAATATACATGGCCATGCTCTTGGACGTTTCTCTCTTCTTTATGTCCGAACCGCTTGTCATGTAAGTAACCCCGGCAAACAAAGCCATCACCCCTGCTATCGCTGTTGCTATGTATTTTACCAGATTATAGATTTTCATTATAGGCTCTAAAATCTGGTCGAACAGCTCCTGTTCTTCAGGAGAGGGGCCTTCGCCAAAATTAACCTGCGCCAGGACAATGTCTGCTGTAAAAATCAGCAAAAGAGAGCATAGTGCAATCAGTGGCAAAAGTCTTATGTTTTTTTCCTCCATGATTTTCTTTAATGTATGAAGTTTTTATATTGCCTAGTGAAATTTTTTCTGAAAAAATTCATAAAAAAAGCCAGGTTTTTTTTCATAAAAGATTCATAAATTTTTATTAAAACTTTCAGAATTTCTTTATCCTATAACTTAAAAATAGAAATAATAAATATCTCTATGGAAGATTTAAATATTCTTGAAGAGTTAAGAGAAGAGGACTTAGACCAGAATGATCCTGAATGGATGCATACTTTGGTAAAAATAGTTGAGAAAGAGAGGCAAAAAATGGTTCTAAACCACAAACTTTTCTAAAAAACTTACACATAATACCCTGATTTTAGGAAAGTCCGGCAGGGGCATATATTATTAAACTATCAATTCGTTACACGCAAAAAGTGAAGTATGGCTTCGGACATAATCTCATTAATAAGTTACTTTATGCATCTCACTCTTAGAACAGAGCTACTTTGGGTAGTGGCTCCACTAGCAATTGCCACTATAGTTATGCTTGTTTATTTCGAAAAATACAGAGATGAAAGACCTGGATGGAACACACATGTAGCAAATTCGCTTGTTCTCCTATTCATCGGAATAATGCTCCTCAGACATATCCACAGCATAGATGGATTAGGAAGTATAAATTACATAACGTTCCCGGAAAAATTGTTTGTTTCTGCAGCAGTCCTAGGAATCGGAATATTGGTATTGGGGCTAAATTTCGAACACTTTTTACCCGAAAAAATAGCCAGATATGCAAGTTCTCCCTTAACAACTAATCTAGTAGCATATATTGCAACAGTCTTTGTATTCTCGAAAATAGAAATAAATACAATAGCTATAATTTCACTCATAATCTATTTCATACTATTAATCCTTGTCCTTAACATAATAAGAATCCCAACAAAGATATTCTTCAAATATTTGGCCGAATTGAAGGCAAAAGAAAAAAGAGAAGAAATAACAGCAGATAAAAAAGAAATTAAAAAAAGAAAAAAAGAAATATCACAAGAAGAAAAACGAGTGAAAGCACAGAAAAAGGAAATAAAAGAAAAAGAAATTCAGGTAAAAAAACAGGGAATCAAGAAACTTGATAAACAAAAAAAGGAAGCCATCAAACTGAAAAAAATCATAAATAAATAAATAAAAATAAAAATAAACTGGAGTCTACCTCCTTCTTCTTCTGGTGGTTCTTGCTGTTGTCGTTCGTCGAGCAGCAGTCCTTCTAGTCGTTCTAGCAGACGTTGTTCTTCGAGCAGCAGTTCTCCTCCTTGCAGCCATGTTGGAAGCACCTCCTTTCATCTATTTTAGGAATAAATTCTATTTAAATTTTCCGTAAAAATTTATTTTTTCCACTCATTCTAAAATTCTTAACCTCTCCAGCCAGGCTAGCCAAATATTTATTCAAGGCTGATTCCCTATCTCTTTCGGAAAGACCCTTATCGACGATAACTTGTATAGAATAATGCAATCGTCCATTGCCCAAGTCTTCATCACTAAGCACATCAAGATGAGCTTGAAAACCATTGCCATGATTCATCCTAGCATTGACAAAGCTTCTTAATCCACTTAAAGCATTATCATAAGCATTTACCAATATCCTTGGGTTGTCTATTATGCTCTCATCTTCATCCAACTCGATATCATGAAATTCAACATGGTCTCCAAAATATCGAAAAGCATCTTCTATCCTTTTTTTATAATCTGCCATGCCAACTGACCTCCCACTTCCTAACGCTTTCCTCATCGACATAACTTTTCTTTTTTCTCCTTTTACCCCTAAACATCGCCCCCATAATCAAACCAAACAACATTCCAGATAAATGGGCGATATTTGCAATTCCTGAAGGGACAAAAATACCTATCACATCACCAGCAGCCCATAAAACCCCTGCCACAAATATCGGCATCGGCACACCAAATGCCCAAACTGGCAATAAAGGTCTGATAAATATTAATGCTCCAATCACCCCAAATATAGCTCCTGAAGCACCCAAAGAAGTCGAATAAAAATTAATACTAACCAAGTTAGCTAAAATTCCAGAAACGAAAAAAACAACAAGAAATTTCTTTTCTCCAATCAATTTTTCCAATATGCTACCGAATAAGAGAAGTGCAAACATATTATACAATAAATGGGCTATATCCCCATGTAAGAAAATAGATGTAACAAACCTCCATATCTCCAATATCTTGCTAGAATCCAGCAAAAACAGCTCTGTGAAGCCTGGAATCATCTGCAACAGGAAAACTAGCACGATTATCCCAGTTAATTTAATAGCGTAAAATTTGAATTTCATCTTCTAGATAGGAACACAACCCTCAAATGGGTCTTCGCATGGTCGCTCAATACTATCTTCGCAATCATTATCCAAAATAACATGCTCGCATCTGGTATCATCATCACATTCTTCCCTAGTTAACATCTTGCAATAGTCGTCCCTCTTGGCTGGACAAGGATTAAATTCACAATTCAAATCGGGATTTCTGCCAACATAACTCCCATCTGGACATTCCTTAGCATCTGCAGTACAAACAATCTCTTCCTCATTACCGCTAAAATAAGCCAAAGCAATCATTGCTAGAATCAACACTATCGCAACTATAATCCAAATAACCCATTTCTTCATACTCTAAAAGATAGAGAGGAGTATTTAATTTTTACCAAAACCCTTTTAAACTATCAAAATTTCCAAGAATCATGAATATCAAGACTAGAGAACTGCAATGTTCTCGATATCCCCATAAAAAGTAATTTTTCTAGTTGTGACTCTTATTTTCCAAACTCCAATAAACCTTTTATACCATTAAATACTCAACTAAACATGGCGGTTGTAGTTCAATGGCTAGAACGCACGGTTGTGGTCCGTGAGACGAGAGTTCGATTCTCTCCTTCCGCTTATAAAAGAAACATGAATTTCGAACCAACAACAGTAAAAGGATTTCAGGACTTCTTTCCTCCTGAGTCTCAGAAAAGGACAGCAGTAAAAAAAGTTATTGAAAAATACTTCAGGCTCTACGGCTTCCAACCAGTTGAAACTCCTACAATAGAATTTGATGAGTTGATGCGCTCCGATAATTTAAAGAATAAGGATGAAGCAGTATCCGAAAGATTCAAGCTTAGAGACAGAGGGGGCAGAAACCTAGGATTAAGATATGAATTCACATTCCAATTAGCCCGGCTCTTAAAAGAAAACCCAAACATCAAACTACCATTCAGAAAATACCAAATAGGGCAAGTATTCAGAGATGAACCAACCTCATCATCAAGATTCCGTGAGTTTACACAATGCGACATAGACATCATAGGTGAATCCAGCCAAGAATCTGAAGCAGAATGCCTTGCCTGCTTCTCAGACATATTAAAGAAATTAAAAATAAAACCAGACATACAAGTAAATAACCGTAAACTCCTTTATTCAATAATAGAATCTGTAAAAATAGCAGATCCTGGAAGGGTAATCAGGGAACTTGATAAATTAGACAAGCTAGATGAAGATACTATAAAAGCAAATCTCCGAAAAATAGCAGACACAAACCAAATCCTGACATTATTCAAGCTAATGGAAAAACCCTTGGAATTTTTCGTCAAAAATCTATTTGATGGAGCAGAAGAAATCATGAAATTACAAAAAGCAGGAAAAGGCTACGGATTCAAAATTACATTTAACCCATTTTTAGCAAGAGGCTTATCCTATTACACAGGAAATATATTTGAAATCCGCGTTCAGGGACAAAAAAACTCAGTCGCAGGAGGAGGAAGATATGATAAACTAGTCGGAAAGTTTTTAGGAAGAGAAATACCTGCAACAGGCATCTCATTCGGATTAGAAAGGCTTTCATCCTTAGCAACAGTCAAAATTCCAAAGACAAAAGTAATTTTAATATCACTTAATCAAGATAAACTAACTATTGATTTAGCCAAAAAACTAAGAAAACAAAAAACTTCTTGCATAATTTTCTTCGGCAAACCAGGAAAAGCCCTGGATTATGCAAATTCGCTAAAAATAAAATACGCAATATTTATAGGAGAAGAAGAAGTAAAGAACAAGAAATTCAAACTCAAGGATTTAGAATCAGGAGAAGAAAAGCTTCTCTCTGAAAAACAAACAATCAACAAACTAAAATCACGCAATTAACTTTCCATCTTTTGTTATCTTAATTATTCTTGCATTTCCTGAATTATCAACTTTAACCTCAACTTCCATAATACCTCTTTCAACTCTAGTGCCTTGTTCTATAAAATTCTGCTCTATTCCATACTCAACATGCATCTCGCTACCAATCCTTTTTATCTTACCTTTGATAAAATCACCAGTGGGCTTTGTTAGAAAAACATCTTCATATTTCCAAATCCCTCCTGTCTCAAACAAAGAAACATACACTGTATCTCCTTGTTCAAATCCTTCTTTAACAGGAATATCATTTATCTCATACCTTATCTGCATATAATTTCCCCTTATCAAATCAATAGGGTCATAGGACTCTGTCTCTAAAACAATCGTCTTGCCAAAAATTACAGGCCAAGAAGAGTATAAAATAAAACCTCCAACAATAATCAATAATACAATAAAGATTACCAGTAGTCTTGATACTTCTCTTCTTGTTGTTTTGCTTCTTTCACTAGTTTTCTTCTCCATCTTTCTATTAACCAACCTCCAAATATTAAAATTATTCCTCCGGCAATAAACAACAAACTCAATCCGCCATAGTCCCAAAAGTCCATGATAAATCCAATATACCTTGTTATAATTCCTAATACAAAGAAAGTAATCCCTAGATTAACAAGTCTAGGACTATGTCTCCAAACACCATACCCAATAACGGCCAGGATTACAAGCAACAACATAATATTGGCAAATATCCATGTAATCCAGAGACTCAAAGGAGCATCTCCTCCTCCGCCAATACCTCTGCTAGGTCTCCATCTACAATAATCTTCACTCAAACAGGAATCTCTGTTATTATCATACTGTCCACAAGGTTGTGTTGTTCTATCATACTTACTAAAGTCATCTAGTCTTTCCTCTCTGCACCAAGAACTATCAGCATCCCACCGACAATTTAACTTTGAGGGTGCAGAAGCACAAGCAGCAATATCCTCAAAGTTCCTACAATTAACAGTCTCACAATAAGTATCTGTTATCAGCTCATTATTTCCATCACGCTGATACAAAACCCTCTCTGTTTGTTGCCATTCACAAATCTGGTCAGGAAGATTTGCAGCATTACACCCATTTTGAGTATCGAAATCATTGCAATACAGAACATCACATCTCCCTAACTTTCCTGATATTGAAGCTGCAGACAAAATCAAAACAAGCATTAACACCAAACCGCCTGCTAAAATAAGCACGCTTCTAAGTTCAAGTTTTCTCTGGTTCAAAGCACTTACTAGCCCAACAAACAAGAAAAGAAAAGCCAGAGCTAAAAAAACTATAATAAACAAGAATGAGGCTCCAGGAATTACTAATCCATTAGGCCACACTAAAGGAAGAAAAGCCTGAAAACTAAGAACATAAACAAAAACTAAAAAGTAAAACCCTGTCCACCACCTATAAACTCCTGCAAACTTATGGTCTCTAGAATGGTGCCACAAACTCAATCCATAAAACAAAATACCAACAACAAGAAAAACTAAAAGAAAGGGGCCAAGCCCAATCTCTAAATCATCTAATATCCCAAAGTTAAGCAAAGCCATGTGCTGGAAACTCACCCAAAACAAGAAAGCACCCATTGAAACAACCAAATTACCAGAAGAGCCAAATACATAAGCAGAAATTAAAACACCCACCCACGCTAAAAGCAAGAGCATAGAGTTTGTTTGTAATGTGGATGACAAGTCAAATATTTGAGCAATTAAAAATATGCTTAAGATATACAACAACCCGCCTAAAATAATCAACGACTCTCCAATCTTTTCATGATCATAGATTCTTAAGAAAACACCTAATGTATAAGATATTCCAACAGCAATTAAAAGAATAACAACCTTGAGGATATCAGGAATAGAACTCCAGTTTTTAAAAACCAGCCATGCAATACCGACAGCAATTAAAATAGCACCCATAACAGCCACAATCTGACCAAAAGATGTTTTCTCACCACTGTCATCCATCTATTCTATAAACCAATATAACTTTTAAACCTTGTTACCTACAGAAAAACCTGTAACCTCTTCTAAGTCTCTTTCCTGCTCTGCATCAACGATTTCTTCAGCAACCTCTTTAGCCATTCTTTCAAGAGTTTCAGCATTCTTCTTTTTATACAAACTATTCAACCAAATCCAAATATCACCAAAATGATTATCTTGTTCAAGCCAAATTCTATGCTGATTGTCTAGATGCAAAAGAGAAACAAAATTCATAATCTTTTCTTCCTTAGTTTTATGCTTGAATTCAGAAAACGGAAACCTATCATCCCTATCTTTAAACACATCTTTAATCCTAGAGTAAATGTCCCTAATCCTCTCATCCAAATTAATAGTATTCTTAGGTAAAATTACTTCGGCCTCTCTTTCATATTGTTTCAAGACTACTTCTCTTTTAATTCTCCTATTTTCCGTCTTAATTGCCTTTCCGAGTGCCTCCATTAGCTCAGGAAGTGTAACTTTCTTATATCTTGGTAAAGGCGTCCTAGGAATAATCTCGGGAATCTCTTCATCCAAATCAATCCGTTCTTGTTGATATTTCCTTTCTTCCTTTTTGCCAAACAAAATATCATCCAGTCCCGGAAGCTCTCGATAAAGCAAAATATCTGATTTCATTCTTAAAAGCAAAGAAGCCGCGAATAATACCTTTGAAGAGACAAAAAAATTCGCTTCTTCTAACCCCCTAACTTTTGATAAATATCCCTCTACAAGAATTGCGATATCTATATCCCACGGATCTAATTGCTCACTATTAACCAAATCATATATAATTGCCTGCCAGCTTAGTTGCTCTGAAAAAAGAAGGTCGTGAATTTGCTCTTGTCCCACTTTATCAGGTTTTTCTTCATTAACCATTTCATATATAGAACAAAGAGGTTTATATGGATTTCTAGCCAGATAAATTCGCATTAACTCTAAAAACACCCTATAAGTTCGTTTAAGCGAAAAACTAAATCCTGAAAAAGTAGTAACCTTGCTTCCCACCAGACAAAGACGACAAAAAACAACCTGTTCCTATTTAGAAGTTACAACACACCGAAAGATTTAAATACCTAAACCGGCTTTCTTTATTATCACCTCTTTTTCCCCAGAAGAGGACGCCCTGTCTTACTCTTTTGTCGGGCAAGGTCTCCTCTTCCAGGGTTCATAATATAAAGTAAATTAATTCCTATCTAGAACTAGGCACTGATTACTTTGATTATATAATCCTAAATTACTCCTTCTTTCCAGAAAACTCGGTATATCCACACTTCCCACAATGCTTTCTATCTTTCCTATCTGCTAAAAATACCCCGGGTCCGCACCTAGGGCAATGTTGCTTCCTCTTAACACTTCCAGACTCAAGAGTGTAATGTTTGTACTTTTTCGAAGTCGGCTTATTCTTATGCGCCTTCTTTCCCTTCTTATCTGCTCCTTTCTTTTTCTTCGCCATCTAAATCCTACTCCTGGTTATTTCATGAACTTTATCCCATATATCTAACCTATCTCTACTATTATCTCTGATTGCTTCATTATAAAGCCCAGCATATTTTTTATCAATCTCTCTTCCACTTTCAAAATAATTTCTTACAGCTTCAGACATTTTCCTTAGGATATTCATTTCTTCTTCTCCTTTGGTTTAGGTTCAACCTTCTTCATAGCATCCTCGTTATCATATACATAAGCTTCAACATAAAAAACATTGCTCCCAAAATTTCCTACAACTCTCTTAATTACAACCAAATTTCCATCCACTTTCAAAAAATCAACAACGGCTTTTTTAGCACCTTCTTTTCCTGGATTTTCGGTATGTTCCATAAACCCTTCAATTTCTCTTCTTCCTAACAAATCATTCTTAAAATCTTTTTGAATTTTCATCTCAACCTCACCGCGAACTTTCCGCTCTCTTTTAACCCAAGCTCCTTAGCCAATTCAGATTTCTCGGGCTCAAAAACATAAACCTTTCCCTTATAAGTATCGACTTTTTCATCTCCCCCACACTTAGGACATTTCGCCCCTGTGAAAAGAGTCTTACACTTCTTACATGCTTTCTCCGCTGCCATTATTCCGTCCTCCTAATCATATATTTTCTACCAGGCTCATCTAAAATATGAACAAAACCACTATCATAATCAGCCTCAGAAATAGTAGTCAATACCTCAGTAACACTTTCCCTGAAACCTCGGGTACCACAGTTCAAAACTCTATACGTGGCCTCATCACCATCCAAATTACCAACTCTTTCCAAAAAAGCACTTATGTCACATGTTTCATAATTCATTTCTTCTTTCCTCCCTTCTTAGATTTCTCTTTGGCTTCAGCCCGCTTTGCAATCTTATTCCTCTTAGCCTTATCCTGCTCAAGCCACTCTATTTTTCCTAGGCCTGGTTGCCTCATCGTCAAACCAATCTTGGGCTCTCCAGACTTAAAACTAATAGCGACAATTTTAGCAACGCAATTATCTCCTTTTCCCAAACTCCTCTTGCTTGCCTTACCAGATAAAGTTCCGGACTTCGACATAGAGACATAATCCTCCATCGTCTGAGAAATATGAATCATTCCCTGCATAACACCCATATCCATAAAGGCTCCAAAACTAGCAATCTCTGAAATGGTTCCATAAACTAACTCGTGTAATTCAGGCTTCCAAATCAATATCTTAAATTTAGAATCATAATATGCTGCCCCATCTCCTGGAATAATAACACCGTCTCCAACATCATCCACACTAACAACACTAACGACATAACCTAAATCCTTACTAACACTTCCGATATAACTATCATTTAGCTGCCTTTCAATAGACTCTTGAGTAGGCAATCCAAAATGTTTAGGCTTAACCCTTATGTGGTCTTGCACCTCTGCCAGATAGAACATAATGAACATAGAAAATTTAGCTTTTTAAATATAACTATTAACCCTTCTCAACTCCGACCTCTTTCTTCCCTGAAAAAATAACAACCCTCTTAGGAACCTTGCCCTTAATCTCGGCATCAAGAGTAGCAATATAATATCCTTCCCGACCTTTCTTTATTAATCCCAAGTCTACACTCCGCCGGCCTAGTTTCACTTTTTTCACATTTTCCTTATCAAACAATTGAAAAGCAACGTCAATCACAATTCTCGTATCCCTGGAAACCTTCTTCCTGATGTCTTTCATCTCTTCTAAAACCTCGTGAGGCACTAATATCTCAAAACCTTGTTCCTCTAACTGCGAAAGAAAATCTATCCTATCCTTTATGCATGTTAAAATAAAATTGGTGTCCAATATAACTTTCATGTCTTTGAATAAAAATCAAATTATTTAATCCTTTTCATTAACCACTCTAACAAAATTCTCAATATTTATATACCTCTATATCCTAAAATAAAAATGGTTGAAAAAGAGCACATAATTGATGTCTTGGAGGAAGCCAAACATGCCTTGAAAACTAGCAATTCACTAAAACTCCAACATTTATCAAATCAAACGATACATTCAGCATCAATCCATCAAGACAAGGATTCAATAACAATAGCAGTCATTATTTACACATTAAGTAAAATAATACTAAGAAAATCAAATTTACAAATAAAAAACTGGCCCACCTTTATCAAAAGATTCAATGGCCAGGTAGATTTAGCTATAGACTCTATGCAAAAAGACAGACTAGATAAATTTAACTATTATTTGGAAAAAGCTCGCGCTTCTCTGTCAAACCTTTCCATAAATTTGAAACCATACATCCAAGAAGTGCTTAGAAAAGCATCTATTAACAAAGCATCAAAACTTTATGAACATGGAATCTCCCTATCCCAAACATCCAAGCTATTAGGAATTACCCGTTGGGAATTGGCAGAATATATTGGACAAAAAAATCTAGATGAAAGGCCATACAGCAAATCAATAAATACAAAAAGGAGGCTCCAGATGGCAATGGATTTCTTCAATGATTAAACGGTTGCTGGAACTCGTAGAAACCCGCTGGAGGTTTGTACAATGAAAGTTTTAATCTTAGATGCTGGCCCTGTAATAAACTTGTCAATTAACGGACTTCTAGAATTATTTGAAAAACTATCCCAACTAGGAGACATTAAAATAGTAATAACTGAACAAGTAAGGAAAGAAATCATTGACAAACCCTTAGGAATCCCAAGATTTGAACTTGGAGCTATAAGAGCTGAAAAGTTAATGGAAAATAAAATCCTAATTCTCCCTGAATCCTTGGGCATCTCAAAAAAGGAGATTAATGCTAAAACAAAAGAAATACAATCAAGAATAAATAACACCTTCAAAGCCGAAAACAAATTCATAAACATCGTCAGCGAAGCTGAATCTTCCTGCCTCGCATTAAGCTTGATTTTAACAGAAAAGAAAATAGAAAATATAATTGCTATTGATGAAAGAACAACCAGGATGCTATTCGAAAAACCCGAAAACCTCGAATCCTTAATGTCTAAGAAATTACACAAAAGAGTTTACCTCGCTAACCAGGATTTCAGGAATATAGGCAAGTTTAGATTCATTCGTTCCCCAGAATTAGTCTATGTTGCTTACAAAAAAGGCTTAACAGAATTAAAATCCAAAAAAGCCTTGGAAGCTCTCCTTTATGCTACCAAATTCAAAGGTTCTTCTGTAAGTTACGAAGAGATTAAACAGATAAAGAAGATGTAGTTCTTCTACTTTTGCCCTATCAGGAAATAATTCGGCTTAACTAACATATTGGGTTTTTCAGGTAAATCAATATTTTTCGCTTCAATTATTTTAAAATATCTGCTGAATAATTCCTTCGCCTAGAACAAGGCAGGAAAATACAAAGTTACATTAGTACTGAGCACCTTTCTAAGAGTTCCTTTTCCAAATAAATTAGACTCACCACTGAACGAAACAGAGAGATATTTTCCATCTTTTTTCTCTCTGTTAACAGTTTCAATATATTTTTCTCTTTCTCTCTTATCAATTAATTCGTGAAAAAAATCTCCAATCAAAAATAAAATCAAATTTCTTTTGAATTTTTGAGATTTAACGAAAGTCCATTTCTAAAAAATTACACACAACATTTTTTCTTTCGCATGTTTTTTCGCATATTTCAAAGCATTCTTCTAAAAATCTATCGCAGTTACATTACATTAGAAGCTAAAAAAATAAAATGATATCCTTTCCCGCAACCCGCCACCAAAACATCACCATTAATTAATTTTCTATCTAATAACGAGATTATCTCCTTATCAGGCTCCTTAAATGTCCAAGGGTTATCGCCTTCCTGAGAATACAATTTCTCAAATTCTTCCTTCATTTTAAAAGTGGGTACGCAGGGAATCGAACCCCGAGCTGTCGGTCTGGAGCCGACTATTTTACCATTAAACTACGCACCCACAGAATAATCATATTTTAAGCAGTTTTAAGCTTTATCTTTCAATAGTTTTCCCTTCCATTCTTCTCTTTCTCACAAAACGAGATATGACTAAAACAACAATTAAGACAGCAATAACACCAAATGTAAGGCTAACATACCTCAACTGTCTCGACGTAAGGCTTGTCAGGATAGGACCAAACGAAACCGCTGGTTCCACATCAAAAATGGCAGAAGCAGTCTTATAACCTCCTTCATAAACAACGTCAACGCTTAAAACATAAGAACCTTCCTCAAGAGAGCTTACATCAAAAGACCTCACAACAGATTTACTAGAATGAACTGTAAAAGTCTCCCTTGCATTATCTTCTAAATAATCATCATTTCCAGAGAAATCTTTTATAGTGTAATAAAGGGCTACCTCTTTCTCATCTGAGCTTCCTAATTGATTAATATTAATTTCTGCCTTTAAGGTTCCTCCCCGGACTACACTGCTTAATAAATTAGTTAAAGAAATAGAGACATCGAAAAGTTTGTCATCACTTGTCGGATTAATCACAATAGGGATTTCTTTTATCTGACTCCCTAAATACAAAAAGAAAATTTTCCCTGCACTAGCTTTCTTCCGATCTGCTTTAATAGTTAATGGGACGGCATTATTCCCACCAGAAGGAATAAAAACTTCGCTCTGAATGCTAACTGAATTGTCTAAACCAACCGTGCCAATCTTCAACACAGCGTCTTCATCTCCAAAATTGTAAATTGAAATCTCTCTTGTTACTTGTTCCCCAAAACCCAAATCTTCAATAAACTCATTAGGAGAAAAATCAAAATTTCCTAGTTCGGGAGGAGGCTCTTCTAAAGGAGGTTCTTCAGGAGGTTCCTCTTCTCCTTCCCCATCACCTGTATAATCTTTTCTTTCTTCCTGCCCGGTATTATCAACAAAAAAAGCAGACTTCAGTTCCAAACTGCCTGAATGAATAATATCAAAAAGTTTTCCACTTCCTGAAATTCCTCCTCTTTCAGGGTCAAACCGAGATTCGTATACAAATAAATCATCCCCTGTCAAATTTCCTGAAATCGTGTCTGATTCATCCTGGCTCAAGAAATCAGAAAACTCGATATCTATTATTTCTCCATCATATCCTAAAGTAATTTCATAAGCATACAAGTCATCTGCATCAATAACATTAACGCTATCTCCATCCAATTCTACATCGACGGCAGCGACAAAACCAATTAAAAAAATAGCAAGCAGTACAATTATCTCTTTCTTCATGTCCAATTTAACAAAATAGCAAATTTAAATGTTACTATTTACAGCCACTCAATCTGGTTCTAATTTCTTTGGCCTCGTTAACTAAAGACTCACAATTTGCTACAACACCCTCACCACAACAAACATTAATATTATCTAAAACCTCCAATAAACAAAGGTTTCCTACACAATCGTTCTCCAAAACCCTACAATCAAAAACACCTTGAATCAACCCATCATAAGAAGAATCACACTTTATTTTACTAGACTCATCAACAGGGCTCAAACTAGGTTTCCGCACATCAATAACAAAAAACGCAACAATAATCAAGACTAAAACAACAAGCAACATCACCCTTAAAATATTTCTAGACCTGTATTGTTAGACTAATAAGAATTTATAAATTTATCCGCGAGTTCTTTCAACTTTGATTGGGAGTATCTTCTGCCAGAA
>PFOR01000021.1 GCA_002792635.1 Candidatus Pacearchaeota archaeon CG_4_10_14_0_2_um_filter_35_33
TGTCCAGGATTTAGTGCAGGAGTTAAAATATATCTAGATTGGAAATTTGTCACAACAAATCCAGTTCTAGAGGCTGTAGCCTTGCCTTGCCCGATATTCCTAACATAAGCCCCCACATCTGCTCTCCACTCACCAGTTCCATTGGAGCCATTTCCACCACCATCGTACCAATAAACACTAGTGTTAAGGTAATCAATCACAAGGTCAGGCAGTCTAACCACCGTACCATTCCCGTCTCCTGTAGCATTTCCATGAATAACTCCAGTTCCATTAGTTGGATTTTGCAATCCTCCTCCAATTCCCGCAGCTTTAATTTTTCCAGCTTTCGGACTAAACAAGACACCAGAACTGCTGACAAAAGAAACAAGAACCACCACTACAACAATGCCCACCAGCTATAAAAGTCTTTTATCCATCTTATCACTTCCTTTCATCTCTCCAAATAAGACCAAATATGAAGAACTATTTAAAGATTTGTATAAAAAGAAAAAAATAAAAATTAAAGCCTTACAAAATTAAAGCCTTAAAAACAAGCACCAAGATAACACCCTGATGAATTTAGATTCAAACAGTTCTGAGACCATGCTTGCCCGTATGTGTGGTTTGTTCCGTTTACGTCTCTGACATCACATGCATATTCTATTACAGTGTTATTATTGTAACAGAAATCAAGTTTGGTATAATTCTTTCCGTTAAGAGTCTGCACCATCACTCCGCTAGCATTGTAGAAATCCAAGCCAAAGTCACCATCAGCGCAAGATGCTACTTCCATCTCCTGCTGAAGAGTTGCAGCATATACTAAAGTAGCCACACCCACTAAAACCAAAGCCCCTAGGATAATTTTCTTTCTCATATCAACCCCCTTTCATCTTTCAACATAAGCATAGGTAGTTTTGATATATATATATTGGTTATACTTTTAAATAAGATTCGCTTATTGAAATCTCCCCCACACATAGGTTTTGTTTAACTGCGTAACTATGCTACTAGACCTGTCCATAAACAGCCATCAAAAGCAAACATACCAAGATTGTCTTTCTTTTCATTTTCGTGCATCCTTTCCTTTTTGGTTTTATTTAACAAGGAGAGTATATATCTTCCCATTTTATCCCCTCATTATTTTAATCCAAATGCAGATAACCTTTTAAATATCCCAATCTTAATTAAAGCATGAAAAAGATAGGTGTGGCATTATCGATTTTAATCCTTTTGGCAGTGCTTCCAGTCCTGGCACAAGAGCAGAGTGTGGATGGAGCTTATGCGTGTTTAAACAGCCAAATTGCAAACAAAACTTCTGAATCTTTGTCTTTAGAAGAGGCTATATTCTCAACCCTTGCCCTGGGCTCTAAATCAAAATTAACAGATAAAATTGAGAATGAAGCAGGGGAAAATTGCTGGCCTAGCTCTGGATGTACAATCAAAGACACAGCACAAGCATTAATAGCTTACGATGAAATAAATAAGGCAACGGGAGATATAGAATCCTATCTATTAACCAAAAATGCTTCCGCAAACGAATTAACCTGGTACCTCCAAATAGACATAGAAGACCATTCCACTTCAACTTGCAACATAAAGTATGATGAAAGAGATTATCAAGTCCAGGTTCAGGAAGACATGACTCTTTCAGGAGGAGCTGGAGCTTGCCTATCGTTATCATCTTCAGGATATTGGTTACAAGTTTCAAGAAATTGTCACGATAAAGAATTCCAAATATCTTGTGATAAAAGTTTCATAACATCATTATTGTATCAAAAAACTGGCTCAGATACAATATATGTCTCTTCAGATACTCATTCCTCGGCTGCATCAGGCACAAATGTTGAGACCATAAATTCCCAATGTTTCAAAACGTCTAGTACTTGCAATTATGAAGGCTCATTATGGGCAACAATAGCACTACAACAAACAGGATATAATGTAGATAACTTTCTTCCATATCTTCTAGCATTTTCCGAAGACTACAGGGATTTATTTCCAGCCTCATTCTTATACATTATCACATCGGCAGATGACCAATACACAGAAATTACCAATTCCCAGAAACAAGACGGATATTGGGAAGCGCCAGGCACGGAATACAATAGATTCTATGATACTGCGTTAGGACTTCTTTCACTACAAGGAACCTCTTCACAAGAAGTAGAGACAGCTAAGAATTATCTCCTAACAATACAAACACCAGAAGGTTGTTGGAATAACAATAACATAAGAGACACAGCATTCTTGCTTTATGGGGGTTGGGGAGAAAAAACTATCTTTTCCGACGAACCAGATCAATCAGCCTTGGGATGTGTAGAATCCGGATATTATTGTGAAGGTCCTTTCGCATGCACAGATTCAGGCGGAGAAATTCTGAATAACTTGGATTGTGAAGGTCTTCAAGCGTGTTGTACAGTTGCTCCAATAATAGAAACCTGCTCAGAATTAAATGGAGAGGTTTGTGCATTCGGTGAGACTTGCTCTGGTTCAACATCTCCTAGTTCTGATGGAACTTGTTGTCTCGGAATCTGCCAGACAGTACAAACCCAAACAGAATGTGAAATCAATGAAGGGCTTTGCAAATCTTCCTGTTCATCAGGGGAAGAAGAATCATTTTATGAATGTGAATTCATTAGCGAAGTCTGCTGTTTAGAAGGAGAGGATAAAGGAGGAGGCGGATTGTGGATTTGGATAATAATTTTAGTCATTTTAATCGCAATCGTTGTACTCGGAATCATTTACAAAGACAAGATTAAGATGTGGTGGAGAAAGAGAAAAAGCAAAGATAAAGGATCTTCTCAAGGGCCGCCAAGAGGACTGCCAAGAGGGCCACCGAGAAGACCCTCAATGGGAATTCCTCAGAGAAGACCACCAATAAGAAGACCTCCAATGATGAGGTACCCAGCAGGATCATCAAGCAACAAGGAATTAGATGAGACACTCAGAAAATTGAAAGAAATGAGTGAATAATGGATTCCAAACTTCTAAATTATCTTCAAAAACATAAAATACAATATAATTTATTTAAGCACCCTGCAGTTTTCACAGTAGAAGAATCTAAAAAAATAAAAAAAATTCCGGGAATGCATTGCAAGGCCTTATTTCTCAAAGATAACAAAAATATTTTTTATTTAGTTGCAATGAAAGCAGACAAAAGACTGGATACTAAAATGTTAAGGAAACATCTCAAGATAAAAAAATTAAACTTCGCATCTCCTGAAGAGCTGAATGAAAAATTAAAAGTGAAATCCGGAAGCGTGAGCATATTCAATCTAGTTAATGCAAAGGATGAAATTACATTAATAATTGACGAAGATGTTTGGAAAGCCCCCTATACAGGATTTCATCCAAACATAAACACGGAAACTCTAATCCTCGACGGGAAAAATCTTCAAAACTATTGCAATTCACTCAGGACAAATTTAGAAATCCTATCTCTTTAATCTTCTTTTAGGATTCTTTCCACTCTTAGACTTTTTGTGTTTCTTATCGAGTAGTTCTATTATTCTATCTAGCTTTACATTCATCTCAACAATGTTCTTCATAGTAGTTCTCAAATCTTTCATAGCTCTTGCCCTGAATAATGCTCTAATTATCAAGAATACCAAATAAATTATTACAAGAATTCCAGCAATAGCTGCAAGATTAACTAAAAAAGAAAGTCCACTAGCAAGTCCTGGTGGTGCAAAATCCCAGAAACCTCTCAAAAGTTCTTCAACGCTAATCGTCCCATTAAAACTTTCGTTAACCATATACTAAAGAACAATAATCTCTTTTAATATCTTTCCTTCAGAAGATTAATGGAAAAGAAATATGCGGCAATAATCGCATTTCTAATAACCGGATTGATAGCAAGCAATTATTTTTTAATAAATTATCAGAAATTACAGCCACAAAGAGAAACGGTGTTAATTTCAGATGTTTTAGACGGAGATACAATTAGGCTGGAAGACGGAAGAACAATCCGTTTGTTAAATATAAATTCTCCAGAGAAAAATCAACCATTATCAGAGTTAGCGACAAACTATCTTAAACAATACGAAAATCAAACTATTCAATTAGAAATACAAGGCACTGGCGTTTATGGAAGACTCTTAGGAAGAATATTTTCTAAAGATTACTTAAATTTAGAATTAATAAAAAAAGGATTCGCTCACAAATATATAGTAGATGACTCTGAATTAAAATTATTCATAAAGGAAGAAGAAAAGGCGAGAAACGAGGAATTAGGTATCTGGGAACGCTCCCCCCATTATATGTGCCTTGATGTAGAAATCAATAAAAAAGAAGAATACGTAATTATAGTGAATATATGCGACCAAGATTTAAACTTGGCATTGAAAGATGAAACCACAAGAACTTTTAATTTTGAGATTAAGGCACTATCTTCGATTACGGTTTATTCTGGAGAAGGCCAAGACATCGAAAAAGAAATTTATCTCAACAGTAAACGAAATATCTGGAACGACGACAAGGACTCCATTTTTATTCGTGATTCTAATGGTCTTCTTATTTTCTATGATTCTTATGGCTATTAATGTTTCAGCATTAGATTTCACATTTGATTATCCGGAAACAATCGAATTAGAAGAGGAGTTCGAAGTAACAATTAACGCAGACACTCAAGAAATTTATGATGTGAAAATATTTGTTCATGATGACGTAAAAGCGTCTTCAGAAATTATGACTGGCGAAGGGTGGAAGAGCACACATTACTATCTTCAAGACATATTTCCTGAACAGAAAACGTTCACTTTGATAGCCCACATAGAAGCAGACACTGAAATCTGTGTTAGAATGAGACTACAGGATTCATCTAATTATGATGAATCTTGCCTTCAAATAACTGTTGAGTCATCCGAGTCTGAGAATCAGGAGCAAGAAGAAGACCAAGAAGACCAAGCAAACCAACAACAAGAAGAACATTCAGAAAATCAAGAACCTAAAGAACCTAATGAAATGCAGGAGCCTGAAACACAACAACTTTCTCAAAATAATGAAAAAATAATTCTCAGCAGTCCAAAAAAAGAATCAGAACAAGATTCATTTAATTATGACAAAAGGATTTGGATTCTGATATCTTTTTCCATATTCACAATATTTATCATTATCCTTCTAGCATTAAGAAAATTATAAAATCAAAATCTTTAAAACCTCATATTCCCAGAGTAAATCATGGCAAAGATAGAGGCAAGAGCGATTATGGAGATAATGGGTAGACCTCCTGAACACATAGCAGAATCATTGAATACATTAGTGGTGAAGATGGGTGCAGAAAAAGGTGTAAAAATAGCCAATAAGAAATATCACGACCCGGTTCCTGTAAAAGAGGTAAATAACTTATATACTGCATTCGCAGAATTGGAACTTGAATTAGACGGCATAACAACTCTTCTAATGATTACGTATATTTATTCTCCTTCGAACATAGAAGTAGTATCGCCAGAAACTCTGAAACTTTCAAACGACGACATAAATGAATTTTTCAATAATCTATTAGCAAGAATCCACCACTACGGAGCCCTTCTTAAAAGATCAAACACGGAAAGAGATATATTCCTAAGTCAATTGCAATATTTAAAGAAAAAATTAGGCACAAAAGTTGATAAGACACTTCAGGATATGGTTAAGGACCTTCAAAAAGGAGCAAAAAAGCCTTCAAAACCAACAAAGAAGAATTCTAAAAAGTAGGCAAAACTCCCCCATTACCTTTTTCTGCTTTCTTTATCCTCTCTTTGAATACATCTTTCTGCCTTTTGTTTCTAAGGTATCTCAAACCGAGAAAGAAAAGACCAGCGACAAGAACCATTCCAATAAGATATCCAACCCACGCATAACTTGCCCCCTCTTCAACTCTACATTCACCAATACAACACTCTGCAAAATCAATAGTTCCAATAGTATCCCCTGAACAAATCTTCCCAGAACCACATCTGCTTCCTTGTAGCTCTGCACAATAAAATCTCGATTCTCCAACAGTGTTGTCATTAACTACAACATCTTCTTGATTCTCAGTATATGAAACATAAACAGGGAATCCAAATTCGTTTTCTCCATATCTCAAATAAATATATTCATTCACCTCTTGGTTTTCCTCTCTTAAACTTAGGCTAAATTCGTAAACATTGCCAGGTTCAAATATTTCTGGGGGCTCTGGAGTAATAGTAAATATGTTTTCATCATAATCAAAAGCATAATCTTCTAAGGTTTCTTCTCCCGTATAAATTATTTTGAAACCAAAGTCGCCTTTACTATCTATTAAAAGGACACTATCAATCTCAAAAGGGTCGAACACAAATAATGGTGGAGGTTCAACAACCTCTTTAATCAATGAAACAGGCACAATGTAATTACCAACATTAGTCTCATAAAAACCTCCGGAAACATCTTCAACATTAAAATAGATTTTATTTTGCCCAGGTTTCAAAATGACTTCCCTTTCAAATGGAAAATCAACCATTATTGGCTCATTAATATCCCTGTTCAATACTGCGTTTATCTCAAAATCATCGCTACTCACAACTATTCCCGGAGTTATGCTATAAGTTGCTATTTCGCCAGAAACAGAAAAATTCTGTTCAAAATCTATCTCAACATTCTTCCCAAGTTCAGTTGTTTTAATATCTTCAATAACAAACTTATAATTTCTACTTTCATTAATATTCAAATCCAAATAAGGCATGACGGCATAGACATAATAAGAATCACCCATTTTTTCAATTCCATAATCAAATACACTTTCTATATGACCATCCCTGAGGAATTTTACATTTTCATCCAGTATTGGCTCAAGAATATTTCCTTGAATCTGAAAAATAGCCGTTTCAGCCGGATGATAGCCTTCTTCTATGGTGCTACTTATCGCCAAAACTCCAGGGAGCATCAGCAACAACATTATCGCCCCTATTTTCATACCATAAATAGAAAAGAGAGTTATATAAATATTTATCTAGGAAAAATTTAAATATATACTCTTTATCTAACAACATGAAAGAATATGATTTTATTATTTTAGGTGCAGGCGGAACCGGCCTGGCTGCTGGGATGTACGCTGCCAGATTAGGTCTAAAAACTTTAATCCTTGGTTTCTCGCACGGCTCAGAACTTCCAGTTGGCGGGGTAATAACAACAACAAATATAGTAGAAAATTATCCAGGATTCAAAAAACTAACAGGAAGTGAGATTGCCAAAAAGCTTGAAGACCACGCAAGGTCGTATGATAATGTGAAAATAAGCGAGGAAAAAGCAGAAGATGTCAAAAAGACAAAATCAGGATTCCAAGTAAAAACAGAAAAGTCGAATTACGTTGGAAAAACAATCTTATTTGCAACAGGAACAAAATGGAGAAAATTAGATGTTCCAGGAGCAAAAGAATTAGAAAATAAAGGTGTCAATTACTGTGCTCTTTGTGATGGCCCATTATTCAAGGATAAAATAGTGGGTGTTGTAGGTGGTTCTGATACTGCAGCAAAAGATGCTTTAGTTTTAGCAGAACATGCAAAGAAAGTTTACCTAATATATAGAAAAGAGAAAATTCGAGCAGAACCCATCAACATAAAGAGAGTCGATTCAAATAAAAAGATAGAAATCATAAACAATACAAACATCATAGAGGTAAAAGGAAAAGATTTTGTAGAATTTGTTATCTTTGACAAACCTTACAAAGAAAAGAAAGAATTTCCAATCCAAGGTTTGTTTATAGCCATAGGTCATATGGTTCTATCTGATTTAGCTAAACCTCTAGGGGTGAAACTAAATGAAAAAAATGAAATCATTATAGACCATAAAGATTCTTCTACAAATGTTCCAGGAGTCTTCGCAGCAGGGGATGTTGCAGATAAACCATTCAAACAACTTATTACAGGAGTTGCAGAAGGTTGCACGGCAGCACATTCGGCATTTGAATATATTACTAAGTCAGCATTAGAAAAAAACTAATCTCTTATTGAAAAAATTGACTGAATCGTTTTCCTTTTTTCTTAGCATTATCCAAACTTACAACCCAATTACTTCCAGAATCTTCTAAATCTCTAGGCTCCAAAAAAAGCCACCCTTCATAATTAAACCTCACAGCAATTACAGCCTTTAAACCCATTATATCTGAGAAAACTATGAAATCTTCAATCTGCTTTTTCGTAATATAAATCCTATTCTTTTTGCTCGATTTTATCTCAATTGTATATCCTTTATTTTCTTCTACTCCCTTTTTCCCAGCAATCAAATCACAAAAAGTATTTTCATTCACTCCGCTTCCTGCTACTCTAGCAGCCATCCACCCCCTATCAGAAAACAGCTTCAATAACTCTCTTTCTACTCTTGAACCTTTAGATTTATTGCTCATGTCTGGGAAAACCTATTTCCATATATAAAGATAATCAAAAATAAAAAAAAGAAATGAGGCGTTTAGCCTCTGCTAAATAAACCTTTAAACCAAGAAACTACCTTTGCAACAACGTTTGATTGCCCTGATATCTGTTGCGAATTGCTTGTTTCCAGCTTCAATGGATTCTCTTCTGTAAGAATCTCCACGCTTGAAACTTCTCCGTTCAATGTCAAATCCCCATTTATTAATCCAGGTTCTTCAACTACATCTAATTCGCCGACTTCAACACCCGCTTGCACAAGAGAATACTGCTTCTTGTTTGCTTCAACATTTTTTAGTTGTAAGCCATAAATAGTATCTGCAACAACAAGTGTTCCTTTAGAAACTTCTTCAGCATTAGAACCATCGTCATTCACATAGGTCTGACTAACAGTCATTACCTGAAGTTGTTTTGTAATCCCATTTGCACTTATAGCACTTCCAGGTCCTGAGACAGCTACTGCAAATCCAAAAGGCTTTTTCCCATTATCAGGAAATAATTCCTGAGCTTCTTCAAGGACTTCATTATAGGTCTCTTCTACCCTGTTTGCAGGTATAGCCGGTGTTGCTTTGACAACTTTCTCAGCATTTACAGCTCTTGCAGCCCCTACACTAACAGGGCTTATTGGTTTCTTACTTGCTACAGCACTTCCAGTGCTATCAGCTTTCACTCCAGCACTAGCCGCATTTGGAGCCTTAAAAACTACATTAACACCAATACTATCTGCAGACTTTACATTTACTTCTGTAGCATCAGATGTTTCTGCACCCTGAGCCATTGCAAATCCTGCAACTAAGCTTCCCATTAACAAGGCTACTGCTAATATTGCTATTACTTTCATCTTTTCATACCTCCTTTCAGTTCTTTTACCATGTTTTTTCCTAGGAAAATACATTTATTTAACCTGCCTGGAATTTAAATGGAACGATAATGGAACTATCCTCTTAACTTTATTTCAGAAAGAGTTTTCCTGTAGCTTGTCTTAATCACACACGGCACAATGCCAAGCGCTCAGCTGTAAATCTCATTGGCAATTTATCGTACACAGCTTCGCTTACAATCAAGGTTATACAAGGATTAAAATTTTCTCTGTTTCTTTATTTGAACATTGAAATCCCACTAGACGCAATATTTCCTACCTCTATCCTTTTCTGTAGTACATCTCAGGTGTTGGCTCGTATGTTAAAAATGGTTCAACTTTATCCATAATCTTTTTATGCAATTCCCGCAATTTATTATTTTTTCAACTTCAAAAAAGTAAATAATATCAGAACCAGACTCAACACGTGATAATTTAGAGATTTCAATCTCAACAAGCATAAAATCCCTGGCTATCTCAGAAACAATCTTCTCTATCTCTTCAACATCTTCTTTTTTAGCACAACCCATACATAATGATATATGTGGAATGGAATCTTCTTCATTCATTAAATGATATGCTTTGCCTTTTTCATAGGCTCTTTGCTAATATCTGTTACAATATCAATAATTTCCTTTGGAGGAATCAAAGCAGTATCAATAGCTATTCTTCCAATCTTATTTATCAATTTCCACAAACTTATTCCTACCTTCACCAGAAATCTTTACTAGACCTTTTCTTTCCAACTCTCTAATATGTCTGGAAAAACTGGCTTTTGGAATCTCAGTCTTTCTCCTTAAATAAGAAGATTTTGTCTTTCCTGTTTCTTTAAGCTTTTCTAAAATCCATTTCTCTCTTTCATTTAAAATTCCTTGAACAGCTTTTATTTTGTCATTCTTTTCATCTTTATGGGTTCTTTCTTTCCTGGTTCTATGGCCCTCTTTAACTAATAAATATACTACAACTATTACCAAAATAGTTAAGATAACTAATAACCCAAGGTTTGAATTATCCCCTATATTGCTCGCTTCAATAACATAATCTACTTCAACATACCCTACACCATAAATTACTATTTTGTCCTTGGATAAGGAAATTTCTCCATTAGTATTCAATACTCTTGCCCCCTCAGGAAGAAATACCTGCATCTCGCTATCTGTGAGGGAAAATGAGAAGTTCCATATTTCTTCTGTTTTACTTGTTAATTCCATTGTCTCCCCCCAAAGTTTTTCATTATCATAATTTATTCCAGAAGGAAGACCTTCTATAGCAGACTCATCGCTTTGTCCTAAAAATAAGGCATTTCCTGTATCATCCAGGTTAATATTTAACGAAGTATAAGCCAGGCTATTGGGAATTACAAATATCATTAAAATCAATAAAACAAACTTTTTCATTTAAAATACAGATAAAACACTCTTAAATAATTAACTACAAGTCTCTTGCTTGTAACGTCCTTCTTCCATTAAGCTTTGCCCTCGTTGCAGCATCTTCAAGCAACCTCAACACTTTTCTATTCAATGCCTCTGCAACATCTCCCGAGACACTCATATCGGGAACAGCTTCCTTTATCTTGCTTTTCACAATTATATCCATTTTACCTCCTTTCACCTCAAATAGGTAATATAAACAATGTACCCATCAACTATAAAGCCTAGTATTCCAATTAGGAATATCAAAAATCTAACCCAGTAATCAAGTTTATTTCCAGATAACAGGACCCATCCAACAGCAATCAAAAAAATAAAAACTAACAATCCAAAGATATCAAAGAACTCAGGCTCTCTGCCACTAGTAATAAGGCCAACTGCCACTAAAACAGTAATTACTCCAATAATCCACATGGCTATTTTATTCATTTTACTTTAAAACCTTGTTAACCTTCTTCTTAAATTTTTTCTCTAACTTATCAGACTCTTTTTTAGCCGCGATAAATTTCTTCTTGGCATTTTCATAACCATTCTCCTTTCCTATTCTTTTCCAAATCTCTTCCTTGTGAAAAATCCCCTTTTCTCTAAACACTCTGTTAGAACACTCTCCTGTGCCATATCCGTTTTATTTATCACGGCTTTCCTAAAATCAGGAGAGTAAATTCCCACAACAACCCCATAAACTACTAGCTTCTTCCCTTTTTTCTTGGCATAAAATTCAGATAGCCTTGCTTTAGTATAATTATCTTCCACTCTAAAATATTTTTTTAACCATGCAGAAATCTTTATGTCAAGGTTGCCGATGCAGAAAACCATGTACTTTAGTGCATGGATGAATGCAACCTTGAGCATCCAAAAGTTCAAACAAACCCCACACTTTAATGGAGTAAAACACAAGAACTTTTTGATCTTATAAAATTCAAAAATATTTTTTCTTATTGCGTATTCATTAGTCCTAAAAGCTTTTCCAATTGGCACATCTTTTTATTTCAGAATCAAATTTCTTAACTTCTGATGTCCCCTCTAAGAGAAATGTTATTGTGAATGTTCTTGATACTCTTTTTTATCAATCAAATGAGCCAATCTCACTTCATTGTTATGGACCAAAACTTTAGAATTTATTTTACCATACTTCTCTTCTAAAACATCTGTATGCAATCTATCAACTAACGGAAAGTGTTCCATCATCAATGAAAAAATTTTCTTTAAATATTTTTCAATAGCTTTAAATAGGCATTTCAAGCTCTATTTGTATGAAAAACCTGAAAAGATTAGCAATAGCATCTATGTTAGCTTTAAGCTCATGCACATCAATAACAGGAAACAAAAACTATCAATTCACAGATAAGGCGCACGATTATTTAAATAATTTTGCAGAACAACAAGGCCATGCTCCAACAGACAAAGATTATCTAATATTCGCAAAAAATGCAGACGCCAATCAAGACGGAATAATCGATTTGGAAGAAGCTAAGATAGGCTTAGAAGGGTTGATAATCTCAGCAGGAAATTAAGTTTTCCCATATTTTTCTTTATCGAATAAACAAGCACATAGTCCTGGGTCTCCACCAATTCTTGTACAAATTCCATTACCTTCGCATTCATCTCCCGTCTCTTTTCCAATACATTCTGTCGCCCCATTAGGATTATTACAAGCCTTGTTAGGGTCGCTCGGCTCAGGCCATTCTCCCAGGGGGTTATACTCTCCATCAGCACAATGTGCTAATCCAGTGGTTGAAGAAATGCATTGTCCAGAGTTACAACAAATGTTAAAATCTTTTCCAGAACATAATTCTTGGTTTTTCGGACATTTTTGAGAGTTACAGGCAGATACTCCAAATCCAATGTTTTTACATGATTGTCCCTTTCTACAACACAACGTTGGATTATTTCCACAGGTTGTCCCTCCAGATTTTTCACAAATCGAATCATTATAGTCGCATCTTGCATGCCCTCTTAGTTCTGTACACTCTTCGTTAACTCTTGTACAACAAGTATTGCTCTTTTTACCTTTACATAGAAACTCCTGAGGAACATCACAAAGTGACTCACTTGTTGGAGAGCACCACGCTATTTTTCTCCCAAATCCCGTATATTTTTTACACTCCCAACCGGGTTGACAGCAGGCCACAGAATCTCCATTTCTGCATTCCTTAGTTGTCGGAGGGCATACGTCTTCTTCTGAGGAAAAAACCACATTTTCCGAGTACAAAATGTACACAAGAAAGATTAATGAAAGTAGAATAAGGACACTAATCAAAATCCTTTTAGATATCTTAACCTTCTTCATAATTAGATGAAATAACTAACATTTAATTACTTTTTCTCTTCAACAGGCTTCATAAATGGAAATAATATAACATCCCTTATAGATTCCTGTCCTGTAATTAACATAATCATTCTATCAATTCCCAGTCCAATCCCTCCTGTAGGAGGCATTCCAATCTCTAATGCATTTACAAAATCCTCATCATGCGGATTCGCCTCATCATCACCCTCTTCCAAATACCTTTCCTGCTCTTTCAATAATGTTCTCTGCAAAACAGGATTATTCAATTCAGAGTATGCATTCCCAAGTTCAGCACCCATACAAAATGGCTCAAACCTTTCTATTAATCGGCAAAGTTTGTCATTCCTATGTAATTTACATAAGGGAGTAGTTTCTAAAGGATGGTCTAAAATAAAAGTTGGCTGTTCTAACTTTTCCTCACAAAAATGTTCAAATATGGATTGCACAGCCCATCCCCAGGTATCTCCCTTCTTTTCAACACCTTTCTTCTTGATAAAATCAAACAACTCTTTGTCAGTAAGATTCTCAACATCTATTCCAACAAATTTCTTTATTGCCTGGGACATAGTCATCCTCTTCCAAGGTTTCTTAAAATCTATAGTCTTGCCTCTAAACTTAACTTTTGTAGTCCCAATAGTTTTTTTCATAACATAAATCCATAAATCTTCAAACAATTCCATCATATCCTTATAATCAGCATATGCCTGATAGATTTCCATCATTGTAAATTCTGGATTGTGCCATCTGTCAATCCCTTCATTTCTGAAATTCCTTGCAATTGTGAAGACTTTTTCATAACCTCCAACAATTAATCTTTTCAAATACAATTCAGGAGAAATTGCAAGGTACAAATCCATGTCCAATGCATTTAAGTGAGTCTTAAACGGCTTCGCCGATGCCCCGCCATAAATCGTCTGTAAATACGGAGTATCAACTTCATTAAATTTCCTTTTCTTCATAAAATCTCTAATTGCATCCAACGCTTTCTCCCTAATATCAAACACTTTTTTCACATCTGGACTAACAATCAAATCCAAATATCTCTTCCTGTATCTCTCTTCCTTGTCTTTTAGCCCATGCCACTTCTCCGGAAGAGACAATATAGATTTACTTAACAAATCAAAGGTTTTAACAATAACACTCAATTCTCCTCTTTTTGTTCTGAATATCTGGCCTTCAACACCAATAAAATCCCCAGCATCAATATATTTTTTCATAAATTTCCTAAATTTTTCAGGGGTTTCTTTTTCTTGGAGCATTATCTGTATCTCTCCTGTTCCATCTCTTAAAACACCAAATCCTATTTTTCCTAAATCTCTAAAACTCATCAACCTCCCAGCAATCTTTGCCTTTCCAGACTTCTTCCCCTTAGCAAGCCCCCTATATTTTTCTTGTAAATCTCCTGCATAATCTTTTTTATCAAATTTATGAGGATAAGGGTTTATTCCAGATTCTTTCAGTTCTTTTAGCTTTCTAAGCCTTTCACTAATGATCTGGTCTTTCCTTCCCATCCCCCATCTAAAAAAGTTATATTTAAATAATTATGGAAATCACCTCATAGAGATAGGGCCATTGTTCTCCGGCTTACATGCGCATTCAAAAATTAGGTCGTAACACAAGGCACAATCCATATCAATTTTTATTTTTCCTTCACTATCTTTATACGCCTCACAAGTGTCTGGAGGGTATACTTCTTCATCACTCATCCATTTTTTTCTACAAGGGGCTTCAGCATGACACTGAGAAGGAATTTTGTCCAAATTTTTTACGGCTCTCTTACACTTTAATTCATCTGTCTTATTTTTAAATTTTTCACATGCTTTGTTACACGCATCAACCATATTTGGAGTCAACTTAATATCAGGACTTCCTATCCAACACCCATCCCCCTTTGCATTTGTTACAGGAGCAAACAAAACACTCTTCTGCCATATCAAAACAGCAACCACAACTAATATAATAATCCCAATAACAACCAACCATTTCCTTTCCATACCTTTTTTAAATATTCAATGTTTATATATTTTAGCAATTCCCAAGTAAAAACTAACCTTTATATAGCGTATTTTCTTTGGCAAATTAGGAGGGAAAAAATGGAATGTAAAACATGTGGCAATGAATCAGATAACGTCTGCGAAGGATGTGGAAACTGCGATAGCTGTGGATGTAAGTGTGAGGGATCCGCAGAAGAAAAAACAGACGAAACTTCAGGAGAAACAAAGACTGAAGAAACTCCAGCAGAAGACGCTTCTGAAGACACAGAAGAAACAAAAGAGGAGTAAATTTTACTTCTTATTTTTCTTATTTTTCCATTTTATATTTTTAATATCTTAAATTCAGAAAATCCTTGAAAATTAGAATCCCTTTCCTCAACATCCCTTATCATAGAATGTTCAGGCCCTCTCTTGCATAGAGCAGCCATTTTTTTAACAGCTTCAATATCTCCTTCAATAAATATCTCTATCCTTCTATCTTCAAGAGTCCTGACAAATCCCCTAACTCCCAATTTATCAGCATTCTCCTTTATGAATGCATTAAAGAATATCGGTTGAACGCTTCCAGTTACGAAGAATCTTTTGCTTTTCTTCATCTCTCTATCAATTCACCCACACTTTTATCTTTATCCCTTTCCTCTGAAAGAGTATCATCTAGCAATTTCAAATATCCTATCTCCTTCCAGTCAAATCCAAGTAATCTAGCTCCTTGTTTGTCCATCTCTAATGGTTGTCCGGCTAAGATATATCCATGTTCAGAAGCGTCAATTAATGCAAAATCAGGCATCTTACAAAGATTAATATCATGCACGGAGTACTTCAGGTTCCACTTCCTTATTTTATTCTTTCCTGTCGAAAAGAATCCCTTATAATGTCTAGCAGGAAATGCACCAATCATGTTGCTTAAAGCTCCTGCCATCTCAAATTCATCATCCCCTTTCAACACAGGCAAGGATACCAGAAACGCATCCTTCAATACAGAAGGATAATAGATATTATCAAATCTCAAAAACTCTGGATTCCCAACGCTCTCAAAGTCAGTATTATTCAAATCTATCAATCCTACTCCATATTTCTCAGATAAACGCCTATATCCAAACTCGTCAAAAATATCATCTGTACTGTGGCCATCACATCCTTCAGCAATAAAGACCTCACTTCCAGGGTTCTTATTCTCCATGCAATATTTAAGGATAGTTTCAACAAATTCAATGCCTGTGCTAGCCCCTTTAATTCCCTTCATTAAGTCAGGTTTTAACACAATAGACTCATGTTTTTTTATTTCCTTATCAAAACCTATCAACTTTAACAATTTAGGAATAGTTTCCTGATAATTACCAAACTTAACAGACACTCCTTTTACCATCCTACTTCTCAGAATAACGGGTTTTTAATGATTATTATACTATAAAATCACAGTTTTCCAGCTTCTTCTCTTCTATCAACCTCATTATTCACAATCGCAATTGTCTGAGAAGCAAAATACGTCTTTTTTCCAATAGAAACAGGTTTGCAGATTTTCTTTAGTCTCTTTAATTCCTTGGCTGGAAGCCCAAGGTGATCTCCAATTATGAAAACAGGATTCTCCCTTATTTTTTCTTCTCTTATATCCTGGCCTTTTCCATCCAATATATACAGGTTCCTTCCTTCATCAGACATCTCCTTTACAATTTTCATGAAACTCTTCTTTTCAATCCAATATCCTGGAAAAACTTCATTTCTAATTCCTGGCTTATACTTGTATAACATCCTCTTTATAACCCAGCCGACATCCTTCTTACTTAAGTATATTTTATCCATGCCTGTTTTTCCCTCAGTTTTTGGTAATAATTCCAAATGCTTTTCTGGATCTGGAGGTCCAGCAAAACACAAATTTAATTTGACATCATCTCTAAAACCATGACTCAAGAAAAAAGTAGCAATTACACTATGGATGACAATATCTAATCTTCCAGACTTCATTAAATCATCTTTAATGTATTTGCCAGATGTTGGAGCAGTTCTTGAGTAATATATGAATTCCCTCATAATTAATTGAAAAACACATAGCTTTTAATTTTATCTACCATCAAAATGTCAACCGGCCACATTTCCTCCGGAATTTCCTGCATTGCTTTTGTTCAGCCCACTTAATTCCAATTCAAAAAAGTCAAGTCTATTGTAAATCATTTCACTATTTCCACTCGTTATGTCAGTCATCAGCCCAAAAATCCCTTTCTTAAACTCAGAAGAATATTTCTTCTTAAATGTCATAGGATTGTAAGCTCTTATGTATCTCTCTGAATCTTTGCTTTCTTTGTAGTTTAGCTTCGTCCAGTTTTTTCCAAAATCAATTGTTTTCCAGAATGTTAATTGCCCATCTTCTGGCGCAGCAACAAAAATATCTTCATCAAATTCTCCAAGCGAACCCCCAATATCATATGGGTAATTTTTCCCAGATTGTACCAGATGTGGTCTGAAATTATCCCTACTTGAGGCAAAATAAAATCCTTTTTGAGGCAAATTACCTAAACTAGACATGGCTCCTAAACTAGGATCTGCACTAAAAAGAACATTTATTTCTCCCTTAGACTCCATAATATCAAGGTTCAAACATCCTTGACCTGTATAAGTCCCATCAAGATACTTTTCATCAACTTTACATAACGTTGCTTTTTCCCAGCTTTTTCCATTATCTTGAGATTTATGGATATCTACTTGTCTATAGATATATTTTCCTATATCAAAACTTCTCCAAACAGTAGAAGAAACATAGATATCATTTCCTAATGTCGCTATGCTTGTATATCCTGTACCTTCCTCAGCATTAACATTGTCTCTGTCTGTGGGAATCTCACTGCCCCTATTCCATTCTCCAGTAATCAGATTAAAATTAGCAAGAACAAGTCCACTCGGAATATCGTTTTGCATAGCATATATTGTCAGCAAAATTTGATTTCTTTCAGGATGTAAAGCAATTGAATATCTTTCAGTACAAACATAATAATCTAGGGGCCAAATCCCAGAAGTATCAATTTCACCAATAGTGCCATCTAGTGAAACAGTATAATGTTTTATATTCCCTCCAGAATCACACCCCTCTTGCCCTGCAATCTCTTCAGGATAAATAATATGCAATTTCTCATCATCAGCAACCATTACAGGAGCCGTACGTGCAGGACCAAACTTAACTCCCGGAACTTTCCTCCAGACTTCATTTTCATTTCTGTACTTCAAATCGAAAAGAAGTTTTTTCCCAGAAGTAGAATCTTCTCTAATCTCAAGAGCAAATATCTTACCACCTAACATAGCAATCCTCGAAGAACCAGGAGACCAAGTATCCATTTTATTGTATGTGTACCTCTCAACAGAAATTTGCTCAATATCAATTTCATTTCCAGGAGGTCCAAATTTCACTTGAGCAAAAGAAAAAATAAACCCCCCTATTAGAATAATTAAAACACCAATAACCGCCCAATATGATTTTTTCATCAATGGTAAAGATTAACATTATTTATAAGCTTTTTTCAATCGTTAATAATAAAGATACCATTTTCTTAAAATAGCGATGACAGTGATAGAGGCAATTTTTTCATATGTGGCTACTCATCCGGTAATCGTCCCATTCTTAGGTGGAATCTTCGGAGGCGAAGAAGCCATGGTGTTGCTAGCACGTTTATCTAAACAGGGAATCCTTCCATTCTGGTCAGCGTTCATCTTTTTCACAATCGGAGTTGTATTCATTTTCTTATTCAAACATTCAGGGAAAGTCAAAAAGTTCTGGACAAAAGGTCTGCATCCAGACGAAATTATAGACAAAAGCAGATGTTTTTACTATAATCTAATGCCCACTATGTCCATAGGCCTGATTCAGAAAATAAACAAAAAACTAAAGAAAAGCTACAAAAAAATAACCTGTCCTTGTTTAGTCCTTTACTCAAAATACGAATTAGTTGCGGACTGGAGGGCTATCAGAAAAAACAGAATTTGGAGTTTTAGATGGGGGGATATTTTTGGTTAAGGGAAAGATTTAATTATAAAGAATATTTAGTGAGGGTATGAGTTTATTTAGATTTAATATAAGGGAGAATACGAAACTGAAAGAAATCCAGAAACAACCCTTAGTTCATAAGTTTTAAAAGGTTCCCAAGATTAACTTATTCAAGTAAACAAAATGGGAGCGATAGATTTAATAGTCAACCTTTTTGGAGCTTACTCTTATCTTCTTTATTTCATAGCCGGGTTGTTCACCGGAGAAGCAGGAATTGTCTTTCTGATGGTGTTAGTTGTTCATGGAACAATACCTTTTCTACCAATGATTCTATTATTTTTGCTTGGAGCATTAGTTATAGATATTGTCATATATATAATTGCGACAAAAGGATTATCCAAACTAAAGAAATACCATCTAATTTCAAAGGGCTCTGAAAAACTTGGAATGGTCATTGACAAGTATGTAAGGGGAAATGAGTTTTATGCTATTTTAATTGCCAAATTCCTCCAAGGAACAAACCTCGTTTTGCTTGTTTATCTAAGCGTAGAAAAACTAGACTACAAAAAATACATCAAATACGATCTCTTAGCCACGTTAATTTGGATTACAGAGATGGCCATAATCGGATGGCTCGTAGGTCAAGGATTCAAAATCGTGCTTACAGTCTTCAAGAGCATACAACTCGCAATATTATTTTTAATTGTAGTTTTGGTTATTCTTTATTTTATCCAAAAATGGTTAGACAAGAAATTTAAATCAGAAATAAAAATTAAATGAAAAAGAAAAGAATACTTTTTTTATATGAGCTAGTAGGTTTTGGGCATAAACAGATTGCAAATGCTACCGCGAAGAGATTAAAGGAAAAACATCCAGAATTTATCATAAAGTCAGAAGATTTAGGTGGCAAATATTATCCTTTTGTTATTGGCTCTATGAGAATTGGATACTCATTATTTGTCCAGAACGCCTCAGGATTATATAATTACCTCTACCATAAAGGCACCAACAGAAAAAGCCGTTTTTTCCTAAATTTGCCCACATCAATAGTTAAGGAAAAATTCAAGGAATTTATCCAGGATTTCAACCCTGATTTGATAGTGAGTGCCTATGCTCTTGACACCAGTGCAGTTTCTTTGCTTGATGACAAGGAATTAAAGACAAAATTAATAGCAATAGCAACAGATTTCTTTGTACATAGTTATTACATAAGTAAAAATGTTGACAAGTATTGTGTCGCATCCAAATTTTCTAAAAGAGTCATGGTTGATTCTGGAGCAGATCCAAAAAAGATAGAAATTACGGGCTTGCCTGTAACAAAAAAATTTCTTATTAAAGGAAACAAACAAAAAGCAAAGAGGAAATTCGGATTCAGCCAGGACAAAACACTAATCTTAATAGTAGGCGGTGGATTGGGTCTGGGCAGAATAGAAAAAGCCCTTGAGACCTTAGACAGCATAGATGAAGAAGTGCAAATTGCATTTGTTGCCGGAAAAAACGAAAACCTTTACAAAAAATTAACTCGCAAGAAATTCAGGAAAAATGTCAAAATATACGGATTTATAAAAGACCTTGATTCACTCATGGATGCAGCAGACATTTACGTTGGAAGGGCAGGAGGAAATGGGATTTCTGAAGTTTTTGCAAAAAGGATACCTATGATTTATTTTGGCGGATTGCCATCCCAAGAAAGGGCCAATGCAGAATATCTTGAATCAATAAAAGTAGGTTTTATTGCAAAAACTCCAAAAAAACTAAAAGAAGTTGCATCAAGGATGATTAACAAAAAAGAACTCTTAATTAATATGAAAAAGAACATTCAAAAAAATAATATGGACAAGGCCTCGGACAATATAATAAAAGTCATAGAAAAAGAACTAAACTTCTAATTTAAAAATAACATGCTTTATCAGACTAAATGCACCATCCCTATATTTTTCTTCATCTAGTATTTTTAACTTATTACTCTTAAATATTTTCTTCCACTGCTCCATTCTTAAAAAGTTATATGGCAATCTAACTCCAAAAAGCTTATTCCCAATATAGTCAGCCATCTGAAGAATCTTAAAGTCAAACCAGTTGCTCCAATAATGGTCCTTTATTAAAATATATTTTTTACTAACCCTTTTTGCTTCTTTTATAACTTCATCTATTTCTTCATCATGGTGAAGAACATCAATCAACATAACGCAGTCAAAATAATTTTTTTTGAAAGGTATTCTCCCACCATCATATTTTTCTATGGGGATAAATGTTTCAGGCTGTACCACGACATCAACCCCGATAAATTTAGTATCTTTAACTTCTTCAGAAATTGCTTTTGTCAATCGGCCGTCTGAAGAACCTAAATCTAAAACATTTTTACACCCTTTTACATGAGGAAAAAGTTTATTTTTCAATCTTTTGATTCTTGCAGGAAAAACAAATTTCAAATCTATATATTTCAAAATTGAGCCCATAAAAGATAAGGTGTTTCTAATCTTTTAAAATTATTCTTTTATTTTAAATAACCATATCAACAAAACGTGCCCAAAATGAGGGTGTACGCTAAGTTTAACATTTTTCCCTTCTTTTTTCATTTTTCTTGCAAGATTTTGCATCGCCTTGCTTGGAGCAATATAATCATATTCTCCAACAGAAATTTCGATTTCCCCGTCCATGTTCTCATGATTATATTTTGGACTAATTTCCTTAAATTCTTCCTTAATCCTTTTTTTAGAATATCCATAATCTTTCGCTCTTATTAACATCATTCGGGTTGCAAGACTTTCTTCTATTTCCCTAGGAAGATCACACACAGGAGCAACAGTTACAAACCTTTTACAGCCGTGAGTATTAGCAAGCATGAACGCAGGTATTGAACCCATGCTAGAACTTAGTATTTTGAGATTTTCTTTTTTAATCTTCCTTTCTCTGACTGTTCTCAATGCGTTTTTATAGAAACTCATAAACATTTTTTTTAATCTAATAGCATCAGGAGAAAGTATAGACCTTGGAAGAGCGTAAATTATGACATTTCCTTTCCTCGGAGTAAATCTTTTCCTAGAAATTGGGACATGGTATGCTGTTCCAGGTATAAAAATTATCCAAGTTTCCTTAGATCCTCTTTCTATAACATCTACCGGTTCAATTCTCGCGTTATCCAAATCAGCCTCATTATTTCCTAATCTCCAAGCCCAAAATCGGTCAAAAATTTTTAGGAGCTTGTTCATCTATCCTTATGTTAAACTCTTTTTAAAAAGTTTATCACTTATCTTAGTTCATCATATCTAAAGCAATTAACTGTGTGATCATTCACCATACCGGCAGCCTGCATAAATGCGTAACAAATTGTTGAACCAACAAACTTGAATCCTCTTTTTTTCAAATCCTTAGACATTACATCAGATTCTTTGCTTGTAGCGGGAAGCTCTTTCAAACTCTTAAAATTATTATTAATAACCTTATTTGCTGTAAATTGCCAGATATATCTATCAAAGCTCCCAAATTTTTTTTGAATCTCCAAAAATTTTTGAGCATTAACAATCACCGCATTAATCTTCAATCTATTCCTGACAATTCCCGAATCTTCCAACAATCTCTCAATATCTTTTTCCTTATATCTGGAAATCTTCCTAGCATCAAAACCCTGGAAAGCTTTCCTAAAATTCTCTCTTTTATTCAAAATAATTTCCCAACTCAATCCAGCCTGAAAACTATCCAAAATAAGAAACTCAAACAACTTATCATCGTCATGCAATGGAACGCCCCACTCTTCATCATGATATTTAATCATCTTACCATTCTTTCCAGGCCATGCGCATCTTTTTATTTCCATCAATTATACACAAACTCAGGTCTCGCCAATATTCCGGACTCATCAACCTTACATGCTACCTCCACAAACCGATTATCATAAAATACAGCAAACCTGTCTTCCTTTGGCATCCTATTCAGCAAGTCTTTTCTCATCAAAGGCTTACCAATTAAAAGCTTATCAACAGCCACTTTCTTAACTTTAACAATAGGCATTATTTTTTTTATTGCTTCTTCGGCAGGGATTATCATTTTTCTTAATTCTTCTTTATTATATAATGCCTTCTCGAAATCATACAAATTTATTGCAGGCTCCTCAAAAATTCCCGCCTTAATCCTTCGTAGTTCTAACATATGTGCTCCACCCATGGTGTCTCCAAAATCGTGTACCAATTTCCTTATGTAAGTCCCAGCCTGTACTTCCATCCTGAATAAAACATCTTTTTCTTTTCTCTCTAAAATTTCAAAACTCTTAACCTCCCTTTCTCTTTCTTGCCGTTTAACTCTGCTCCTCTTTGGGGGGGTTTGTTTAATTTTTCCGATAAAATTTTTTATTTCAGAAAAAAGAATCTTGTCGTCTTCCTCCCCATGCAACCTCATTACACCCACATATTCTTTATTTCTATGCATAAAAAACTCATTCAACTTACATGCTCTGTTTAAGGCAATTGGCAATACTCCAGAAACTTGGGGATCCAAAGTACCTAGATGACCTGTCTTTCTCAATCCAAGTCTATCCTTAACAAACTGTCCAACTTTGAAAGAAGTCGGACCACTAGGCTTATCAATATTAATAAAACCGAATTCCAACAGTTCTTTGATATTTTTTTCGCCTTTCATAGATTATAAGTTATCCAACGGGCTCCTTACATTTTTTATAGATGCTTGTGAAATTTGAGTATAAATCTGGGTGGTTTTTATATCAGAATGCCCTAATAATTTCTGGATAATTCTCAAATCGGTTCCTTGCTCAAGCAAATGAGTCGCAAAGCTGTGTCTCAATAAATGAGGATAAACTCTCTTTTTTATGCTGGCTTTCTTTGCAGAATTCTGAACGATTTTGCCGATTGTCTTTTTGGTTAACTTTCCTTTGCGATTTGAAGGGAATAAAATGTCCTCGCTTGACAAATCATAGTAGTTTTTCAGATCATTTTTTATAGACGAAGGGATTTTCACAAATCTATCCTTATTACCCTTTGCCAGTCTGATTTTTATCAATTCTTCGTTAAAATTAACATCACTCTTTTTAAGGTTAACAATCTCGTTGACCCTTAAACCGCAACCATAAAGCATTTTAATTATCAATTTATGCTTAATATTGGATGTATTATCAATCAATCTTTTTATCTCATTAATTGTTAAGATGTCCGGAATTGTCTTGTTTCTTTTGGGATTTGGTATATCTAATTTCTGGTGCAAAATTTCCTTAAAAAAATATTTTATTGCAAAAACATTATGCCCAGCAGATGCTGGATTGTTTGTTGATATTTTTGCTAACAGAAAATCTTTTGCACTTTGCGGATTTATCCCTTTGTTTTTTGAATATTCAAGATAATTTCTGACATGAGATAGATAACCCTTGATTGTTTCTTTAGAATAATTTCTTAATTTAAGATTTTCCTCTAATTTTCTAAGCAAACCTTCCATGTTCATCAAAAATAATTGTAATATAAAAAGGTTACTAAACATACTTTAATTGGATATATAACCTAAAAAAGGTTAATATCCGTTATGTTAAGTCCAATTTTTGTTGGCTCGCAATAGCTAAATCTTCGATTTAGAAATTTAATAGAAAACGGGCGGGCGTCTTAAAAAACTACTCTTACTCACTAAGTACTTTCATTAGTCTACTTCGTATAAATGGATCTGATCCTTCCATATAAGAAGTTGCTTGCTCAAATATGTATTTGCTCAAATCTTGTACTTCCATAGACGCTTCTTTAAGATTTCCATATTGATTTACAAGTCTTATTCCTTCAACTACTAAATCTAATCTAGACCCTTTGAGCCTATTGGAAAATTCCTCTGACTGTAAATCTGTGTATATTTCCCTTAATCTTGTTTCTCTTGTATCTTGTACTTCCATTTTATTTACCTTGCATTTAGTAGTATATTAGTCTTTATAAAGCTTTCGGTTAGTTTACTACTCTTAAAAGACAATAGAACAGACGCCCGCCCTAAAAAAGCTCGCCAACAAAAACTCCTTCGCTCCCGTTGGTCGCTCGGGCACGTTGCACTCTCGGGCTTTGCCCTCGGCTGACTTAACAGGCATTAACAGGAAACCTCGTTGCACTTCGGTTTCCCAAATTTTGCTCGTTCCTCGCAAAACTTCTGTTAATGCCGATGTTCATTTCAATTTCCAATCTCCTCCTAGTCGTCGGTAAACCAAAAATTCTGATTTTGATATCTTCGTTTAACGCTCCAATGCGAAATTAAAATTGTCGCATAACATCGCTGATTAAACGAAATTGCTGAAAATAAAAAACAAAAATTGTCTACCTAACCCCCAAGGAAAGAGCGCGCGAGTTTTCTACGAAAACAAATAGTCGGCTTCGCCGAAAATTATTTTAATTCTTTTGCGACTTTTTCGCCTTCTTTTGTTCTTCTGTAAATCCTTCCTGTTCTTTCTTCAGGATTTACAACTTCAACTAATTTCTTTTCTTTTAATTCAGACAAAGCACGAGAAACAAGATTAAAATAAGTGTTGCTGTTACTTTTGTAAATTTTCATAACTAATTCAGAGGGCATCATAGGTTTATCTAAATTCATAAAAATTTCTTTTCTATTCTTTCCTCTTTTTATGAAACCTGTTGCTTTTAGCAATTCCATAGCAATCTATAAGCAATTTGGCTTAAGAAACAAATTCAACAATCTATTAGCAAATTGTGGGCAAAAAAAGAAAAATTTTTAAAGGAGTTATTACACATTATTTTATTATGGCTAAAGAAAATCACACCTATCAAATTATTTCGGTGATTCTTTTAGTTGCAGTAATCACTTTTGCAGGATTATATTTTACAAAATCTGCTCCTTCTCAAGAAATAAACGAGCAAACTTGTTCAGATTTTATTAACGAATGCCCAGAAATTCCAGCGGAAAAAGCTTTAATGTTTGGTATGCTGAATTCTTGGGGAGAAAATCTTTACGATTCTAGTAAAAATCTTTTTACAGTTGGAATATACAACTTCGGAAATGTTGAAGCAAGAAATGTTGAAGTAATTTGTGAAGTAACAGTGGGAGATGAGGACGGATACGAAGTTTCTGATGTTCCAGTATCAACAGTTACAAAAAGAATAGGAAATGTAGCATCAACTTCTTACAAATATGTAGAACTTGAAAACGATATAAACAAACAGAAAGAAGGGAACTATCCTCTTGCAAGTTGTCGTATAACTTATTGTGAGAATTGCGAAATATTAGCAGATAGAATTCCCGATTTAGAATAAAATGTTTTTTATATTTGGTTGGGGTCATAGAAATGTAAAAAATTTTGGCTCTACTCTTGTTCAAAAGTGTCCTATTTGTTCTCACACATCTCATTATTCTCTTGTAAGAACAAGAGATTGGGCTACTTTGTTCTTTATTCCAATTTTCCCTTATGAAACTAAATATTTTTTAGAATGTCCTGTCTGTAAAAATGCTTTTGAATTAGAGAATGAAAACAACATAGAAAAATTAAAAGAAATTGCGGAACTTATAGAGAAATTTGATAATAAAGAAGTAACAAAAAAAGAATTGAATAAACAATACAAGAGTTTAGTAAAGGAAATAAAACCAGAAACAAAAGAAGAAGAAGACGAAGAGGATTAACTTTCTTTTTTAGAAAAAAAGAAACAAAAAAGCGCGCTCTTTCCACCACCAACGACAATTTTAAAGACAATTTTCAGCAACTACGATATCAAAGAATTTTCGGAGATTGGAAACTCACGAGGTCACTCACTTCGTTCGTTCCGCTCGTGCCACGCCTTGCAGGCTCTCGCTCCATTTCATTACGCTCGGGAAAATGAACAGCGATTAAAGAGAAAATCCTTGCAGGATTTTCCCAAATTAATTTCTCAGCCAGCTCGTAAACTCGCGGGAGAAATTAACTTTCTTTAATCCCGATGTTAAATCGAATTTTTTCTTCTGCTAAAAATTTAAATCTCTAATACATATTTCCCGCCCAAAGAAGCGCGCAATTTTTCTATCGAAAAATTAGATAGCTAAAAATCAAAGATTTTTAGAAGAAAAACTTCTTTTATCCGACCAACAAAAACCGAAATGAAATTTTTTAAATTTTACACAACAAAGGATAAAAGGCTTAGCCCAAATTTTTCTGATTTACTCAACAATACTTTTTTATATTATCTTTTTCTATTTATTTTATGAGTTTTTTAAAAAAGATATTTGGAGAAAAAAAGAAACCTAAAAAGAAAGGAGTTAAAGATTATGATTATTATTTGAAAAAAGGAATTATTGAAGAAGATGATGGAGAAACTTATGACTTTTCAAAACCCGGAGACAAAGAAAGGTTACTTAAAGACCAAAGAGATTTTGAAAAAGTAAGAAAAGAGCAAATAAGAAAAAATAGAGAACAAATAGGAAAAACTAAACTAAAAGGCAAAGTAATCTATAATTTTCCAGGAAACAAATCTGAAAAATTTACTTTAAAATTCGAGATAACTGAAAAGGGAGTAATTCAAACAGAAGCAGTAGGATTAAAAAATCTTGAAGGATTATCAAATCTTTCTGAACAACAGAAAAGTAAGATAATGAATGAAATAGAGAAATTTGATTCAAAAAAATCAAATGGTAAAAATGAAATTAAAATCACTTTTGAAGGAAAACTAAAATGAATGAAAAGTCATTTAGGAAAATTTACTTTATTTTAGGATTTTTAATTTTCTTCTTGATTATTTCTTTATGGAATTACAATATCCAACAGGAAAGATATATGGAAGATTATCTTGAATCTTCTTATCAAAATATGATAAATAATACTAGAAACAATATGTCTGAAAAATATCAAAATGAATATGGAGTTTCAGAGGAAGAATTTAATGATTATTGGGGGGATTTCAAAAAAACTGAAGATTTTGAAGTTATGAAGTTAAAATATAAAGATGAATTAAGACAAGAATATGAAAACCTAGAAAGCGATATTCCTTTTCATAAAAAAATATTTTCAAATCTAAGTATTTTTTTCTTAGGAATTCTAAGTTTAATAGTGGGTTTAATTTCAACTCCCTTAAATTTAGTTCTTTCAGTCATAATTATTGTTGGTTTTTATTATATTCTTAGATGGGTATATCCTTTAGTTATCTCGAAAAATATTTTAAAGAAAAAATAGAAAAACTTCTTGTTGATTTTTAGAATAACAAACCTTAAAACTTATCTTTCTATCATAGTTCTATGAATAATCAAAGAGTTGCTATTTTCATCAATGGAAGTAATCTTTACCATAATCTAAAAAGATACGACATAAAAACAAATTTTGAAAATATAATAAAAAGAATTGAAACAAAAAGAGAAATTGTAGATATCTTTTATTATACTGCTTTGTTAGATAAATCAATAGATGAGAAAAAATACAAAGACCATAAAAGATTCTTAGACAAGATTAAAGGAATTCCTAATTTTAATATAGTTTTATGTAACTTAAGAAAAATTGTTTTACCTGGCGGCTCTGTTGATTTTTCAATAAAAGGGATGATGTTTATTTAGCAACAGACTTAATCAAAGGTTCTTATGAAAATTTATACGATATTGCAATAATTGTTTCAGGAGATGCAGATTTTATTCCTGCGATAAATCTTGTTAGAAAGAATGGTAAAAAAGTAATAAACGCTTTCTTCCCAAAAAGTTCTTCATATCAATTAAGAAACTGTTGTGATGGTTCAATTAATTTAAGAAAAGCATTAAATAAAAAGTAGTCCCAATGTGGCGAACCACACGGGACAGTTATTAATATTATTATATATCTAAACTTTAAAAATCCTTCGGTTGCCTAATTTTCGCCTTTTGTGGCGACTTACTTTTTAGAAAAAAGTAAGCAAAAAGCGCGCGCTTCCCACCCAAGATAGGAGATTTAAATTTTCTAAACGCAGAAGAAAAAACTCCTTCGCCTTTGGCTTGGTGCCGTCTTGCAGACTTTCGGCATAAATGCCTCACACGACCTAACAACAGTTATGAGGAAAAATCTTGCAGATTTTTGCCCAAATTAATTTTACGAGGTCACTTCGTTCCGCTCTGTAAAATTAACTTCTCATAACCAAATGTTGCTTGGCTTCGCCCAAATTTTAATTTTTCTTTCTTTCCCGCCCAAGATAGTGAGAGATTGCCCGCGGTTGCTTCGCAACAGATAGCTTTTGCCTTCGGCAAAAGAGAAAAACTTCTTTTATCCGACCAACGAGAAAACCAACAAAATGCTTTGCACTTTGTATAACAATGGATAAAAGGTTCGCTTTGCTCTCCCAAATTTTTCTATTTATTTAGGGGGAGTTCCTAATCCTTCGGATAGATTGTCTGGCTTCGCCGAAATGATTATAAGGTTTAAGTTTTTTATTCTCTTATGAAGGAAAAAACTTCTCAAGAAAAATTATTCAATCATATTCTTAGTCTAACTCCAATAATTGAAATTGAAGAAAAAGAAGAAGGTTTAACTTATTCTGGAAAGAGAAGAGAATATATTTTAGTTAATAGAAATAAAATTAATTTTCATAATTTTAAAGCACATTTAGACACAATACAAAAAAGAAATTATCTTAATAATTTTTGTCTTTATGAAATATCAAAAGATTGTGATAACAAGGATAATATTACTAAAAAAGAAGTAGAATCATTGGATAAAGAAAAAAATAATTATCTTCCAAATTTTATTATTCAATGCGAATATTTTTTATTCTCAACAAAAACTATTTTTGATACGATATTTAAGATAATTAAATATATTTTTCCAAATACAAGACACAAAGGTTTCGGAGAAATTGAAATCTGGCAGAGTGGAGATATGATGAACGATTTAATTTCTGATAATTTAGATTGGTTTATTGAGTTTAACAATTTAAGAAATAGATTAACACATGACACGATTGCGGGAATTTCTACAAGTATTCAACACAAGGCAAAAGAAGGAACAATCACTTATTCAAAGAGAAATTTAAATGTTAGAAAAGATGATGAACAAGGAAGAGATTTATTTCAACTACCTGATTATTTTGAAAAATGTTTTTCTAAAACAAATAAAGTAATAAAGAATTTTTACGAGCTTTTACTAAAACAAAAAATAGAAGGAAACTCTATTTCTTAACTAATTCCTTCGAAACTTTTTCTCCTTCTTTCGTTCTCTTGTAAATTCTTCCAGTTCTATCTTCGGGATTTACAACCTCAACTAACTTTTTTTCTTTCAATTCAGACAAGGCACGAGAAACAAGATTAAAGTATGTGTTGCTGTTACTTTTGTAAATTTTCATAACTAATTCAGAAGGCATCATAGGTTTATCTAAATTCATAAAAATTTCTTTACGATTTTTCCCTCTTTTTATGAAACCTATTGCTTTTAGCAATTCCATAGCAATCTATAAGCAATTTGGCTTAAGAAACAAATTCAACAATCTATTAGCAAATTGTGAGCGAAAAAAGAAAGGTTTTTAAAGGAGTCATTGTATTTTATTTCATTATGGGACATCACCAAGTATCTTCAATTGAAAGAAAGTTTTCAACAACGCTTCTTTTATCATTATTTCTTGGATGGCTTGGCGTGGATAGATTTTATTTAGGTCAAGGTGTTGTGGGTTTCTTTAAGTTAATAACTCTTGGTGGTTTTGGAATATGGTATCTTATTGATGTATTCGTCATTGCAAGCAAAAGCACAAGATGGGTAAAATATGAAAAAGAAGATGGTTGGATTAGCAAGCATCCATATTATACGATTGGAATTTTCTTTGGAGCTATTATAATCCTTTCAATGATTTCTAATTTGGGTTCAGATAATTCCTCAAATATTGAAACAAATACAAATTCTGGAAACTCTCTTCCTACCGAAAATGGACTTCCTGTTTACTCTGTTGGAGATGAAGTAATAGTTGAAGATTTCAAATATATTCTCCATGGGGTTGAAACAAAATCCGAAATTGAAGGATACTTTAGTAATGAAAAAGCAGATGGAGTATTCTTAATAATTGATTTAACGATGGAAAACATAGGAAATACGGCGGAATATCTTAATGATGAAATTTATATCGTAGATGATAGAGGTAGAGAATTTGAAGAAGACACTGATGCGAAATATAAATTGGATGATAGCGAGCGTTTTGGTTCATTAGATAAAATTAATCCGGGTTTATCAAAAAGAGGTAAAATGGTTTTTGATGTCCCGGCAGATATTAAGGGAAAGGTCGGAATAAAAAAGAGTATCTGGTCATCTGATTTTAGTGTATTTATTTCTTGGTAAAATCTTCTTTTAAAAAAAGAAGCAAAATAACGGAACTCCCCCATCTTCTTTTTTAGAAAAAAAGAAGCAAAAAGCGGGCGGGCAATCTCTCAAAATTAAATGGTCGTAGTAACCATCCTCCTCCCCCACCCTGAAAGAAAAATTAAAACTCACGAGGTCGCTTCTTGCTCCACTCGTGCCTCACTTCGTTCGGTCAAGCAACAGCAGATTAAGAGGTAATTTCTTTTTGCTTTCGCAAATCGGCTTCGTGCCGACCAGAAATTAGCCCAAATGTCAATCCAGCTCTCAAAAATTTCTCAGCTCGTCATTTCATTCCAGAGGATAAATTTTTGGAGGGATTGCCACTTCTCTTAATCCCGATGTTAGTTTCAATTAAATCGGACTTTGAAATCCCCTGACCACCCGCCCCTAAAGAGGAGGATTCGCCGTCGTCCTTCGGACAAATAGTCTGCTTCGCAGAAAGTAAAAACCGAAAAATACTTCTTTTATCGGACCAAAAAAACGGCTATGAAATGCTTCACACTTCATCTAACAGACGATAAAAGATTTCACTTCGTTACACCCAAATATTTTTCTTGTTTTTTATTGGGGGCACTTTTCTAAAAAGAAAAAAAGAAAAAAATAAAATTAAGCTAATTCTGCATCAATTATTTGCTTAAATGCACTAAATGGCTGTGCTCCACTTAATGGTTTTCCATTAATTATGAAGTAAGGCGTTCCTTGTCCGCCTGCGGAAGTTGCATCAGCTAAATCTTTCTGAACCTCGCTTTTGAATTTTCCAGAATCAAGACAGCTACTTATATCATAACCAATATCTTTAGCCCATTTCTTTAGTTCTGTTGTTCCAAATTGAGCTGTTCCTTGTACGGGCCCTTTTATCGGGTCTCCACCATCAAGTATATTTCCTTCTTGAAAGATTTTATCATGCATTTTAAAGTATGCTTCATCTCCGCCTTTCTCTCTTACACACTCGGCAGCCTCAGCCGCTGGTTGTGCAGCCGGATGAATACTTGTCAATGGGAAATCTCTATAGACAAATTTAACTTTTCCTGTATCAATATATTCAGATTTTATTAATGGTAAAGTTTCTGTCCAGAATTTCCTACAGAATGGACACTGATAATCACTAAACTCAATTATCTCTACAGGTGCATTTTCATCTCCTAAAAATGCATCATCATCTGCACTCGCCTCAACCTGTGAGGGTTGTGAAGGTAATTGTGTCGGCTGTTGTGCAGCTTGCCCTGTTGTTCCATTGCCCCCAGTAAAAACAAAAAATGCCCCAACTACCAATATGGCTAAAAGTAAAAAAGTGCTATATTTCCATAATGCGTCTTTTCTTATTGTTAAAGTTGCTTCACTCATTTTATACCTCCTTTCATTTTTCTAAGTATGACCATGTCCTCCCCCTTCAACGTGCCCACTTCCTCCGCAAGCATCAGAGATGTCCCAAACTTCTGCTATTTGTTCAGAAGTAAAGTTTTCCTCAACTATTAGATACTTAGCCAAACCTTCATAAGCATACCAATGCCAACATTTACAGCAACAAGGTCCGCCTTCATGAGATAATCCTGTTGCTTCATCATAAATGACTTGTTGTTCATTTGATAAAACAATTTCTTTTTGATAACTCAATAATTCCTGAGCAGATTCAACTGACACATCATAAGGGTCAGACGGAATTTTTTCATATTTTGAATATTTCTTTAATGCTTCTATTTGTTCAGTATATCTATGAAAATTCATTGGTCCACAACACGAACCTTGAATTCTTTGGTCTGGAGATTTTGAAGCAACATAATTAAAAGTTCCGCCACATAAATTTGTATTTGCCTTGCTTAAAACTGCAAATTTAGCTTCCAATTCTTTCACATCTGCATCCTGATTTGTTGTATAAACAGAAGTTCTGGAATAACTAAAAACAATCAGCCCCACCAAGACTATTACAGCTAATGAAATAAACAATGTTCTCTTTTTTATCTTAATTTCTTTACTCATAATAAAAATATGTTAAAAATACAGCTTATAAGTATAACGTGAAACTAGTTCTACTGCCTGAAACTAGTCCTATTTCAACAAAATAATGTTAGTCATCCCTCTTCTTTTTCTTTCAACAATTTCTAACCTTTCTAATTTATCTAAAATTCTTGAAACTTTTGATTTTGGCATATTAAATTTTTCAACAATATTGCTTTGATAAACCCCTTTATCTTTATTTTCCTTAATAAACAGAAAAATCTCCTTTTCTTCATTATTTAGTTTGGTTAAATCATACTCTTTCTGTTCAATTAATTTCTCAGCCTTTGTTAAAGTAAGATAAAACCCAATTCCTCCTAAAAAAGCAACCAATAGCCCAATAATAAAAATAAAACCCTCGCTGTTGTTATGTTCAATATTAAATGGACACGATTCAATAGAACAAGAAGTTCCTTCCTGTGTACCACAAATTTCAGAACAGCTTTTTAAATTCTGTTGATTTAATATGGAATTAAAATAAAAGAGCATACCAATTATGACTATGCTAATAATCACAATTGAAATTCCTAAATGTCTTGGTTTCATACAATATAAAATAGATAACTAATTTATAAATAATACTATTTGAAAAAGTGCCCCATCTTCTTTTTAGAAAAAAGAAGCAAAAAGACGGCGAATCCTCAAATACATTAAGAGTTGATGGTGTTCCCACCCTCCCAAAGTCCGATTTAACTTTACATTTTTGCCTTCGGCATCGTTGCACTAAAATGTAATCCCTGCAAGTTTTCGGGAGAAATGAACAGCAGATTAAGCGGTTACTTCGCCTTGCAGGCTCATTCACCCATATTTTTGCTACGCAAAAACACTCGAGTGTTCCGCAATTTTTCCAGCTCTGTTTCACGAGGGAAAAATTTCTACACCTCGAGCCTTTCAGGTCTTTTAATCGCGATGTTAGGCGACATATTACTCGGTGGGCTCGAAAACAATTACGAATATTTTTCTTTCAGAAAAATTAGGGGGTCGGCTCGAAGTCGCTCACGCGACAGATAGCTGAAAATCTGTGGATTTTCAGATTATAAAAACAGAAAAATACTTCTCTTATCGAACCAACGAGAGAACTCACGAAATTAAAAATTTCGTCTAACAAACGATAAGAGGTTTCACTTCGTTACACCCAAATATTTTTCTTGTTTTTTTGTTGGTGGGCTGTTTAACTAAAAAACTTTTCTACTTCTGTTCTCTTTAATTTTGAAAATTTGTCGCAAGTTTGTTGTAAATGATAAGAAAATTTATTTTCAAATCCAATATTTTCTACATTCTTACCTTTCTCTTTAACCGCTTGAACAGCAGGCACAAAATCACCATCACTACTTACAAGAATCGCAGTATCGTAAGCGTCATTATAAGAAAGTTTAACCATATCAACAGCAAGATGAATGTCATCTTCTTTAGCTTCATAAATTATCTTGTTATTTGATTTCTTCTTTTGCATTCTACATAGGACAAAAGAGAAATTAGGAATTCTTTGTATTTTGTCAAAAAATCTCTGTTGCTTAATATATGCTTTTTCGTCTTTTCTTCTGTCCAAAGGACAATTATAATAATAGATTCTTACAAGTTTTCTATCTCTCAATAGATATTTTGTAAATTTCTCAAAATCAAAATCATTTGGCTTTTTTTCAGGAACAAGCTTTTTTACAAGATGATATAAATTGCTTCCATCAATAAAGATTATAACTCTCTCAATACCGCTTTTATCTTCCATATAAAACTAACAAAATTCAGCTTAATAAAACTTTAGAAAATAAAAACCTAGGGTTGCAGTGCAAACCTAGGGGGTATATAGTAGTACCATAATTCTTTGATTTAAATAACTTTCGGCAGGTCATTTTTTCTTCCAGAAGAATCCAGCTTTACTCTGTAATCTCTCAATTTTCCCTTGTGATTGAAGTTCCATCAAAACTCTATAAAGTGCGTGCCAATTTATCACTTTATCTGCCTTCTTTTGAAGTTCATCTAAAATTTGATTTGTGCTTTTTATTTCTGTTTTTGAAAGAACAGATAAAATCATTTCATCGTATTTGCTCATATACAAATGATTGTATCAAACCTTTTTAGTAGAATATCCAAACATTTATACTAAAGTTATAGAAAGCTTTATAAGTATATTGTCTCTAATAATCTTATTATGAGTGAGTCAAAGATAAAAAAAGCTTGGTATAAACGCTGGTGGGCAATAGTTCTTTTCATCTTTATTGGGTTGATAGTTTTAGGCGGTTTGTTTGGAGATGATTCTTCAAATAGCGGAACACAAACCACAACAACCCCCTCAAATAATAACAAGGTTGAAGCACCACAGGAAAAAGTTACAACTTATGCTATTGGAGATTCTATTGATGCAGGGGATTTTATATGGAAAGTTACAGGCGTTTCCACTACAAGTGAAATTGGTCAAGACATCGCTGGAACTTTCTTCGGTGAAAAAGCAGATGGTCTTTTTGTAATTTTAGATGTTGAAGTAGAAAATACTGCAAACACAGCTAAATATTTAACAGATTCGTATATAAAATTGGTAGATTCTCAAGGCAGAGAATTTTCATCCAATAGTGTTGCCGCAATTTACCTTAAACCAGAGGGTTCAGCTTTGATATTTGAGGAAGTAAATCCGGGCATAACAAAGAAAGGAAAAATTGTTTATGATGTTCCACCAAACGTAAATACCTTCACTGTGAAAATTACTTCAAGTCTTTTCTCAAGTAAGACATATAATTTAGAGATTACAATATAATACAGCCCCCAACTTAGTCCTTCGGACAAATAGTCTGCTTCGCAGTTATTCTATTAATCAGCGACAATCTGAAATCATTTGGACAGCGTCCCGCCATCCCAGAGTTCACTTTAACTCTAAAATTTTGCCTTCGGCATCGTTGCACTAAATTTTAGTCCCTGCAAGTATTCGGGAGAAACTAACAGCAGATTAAGCGGTTCCAAAACCTTGCAGGTTTTTCCACCCATATTTTTGCTGACGCAAAAACACTCGGGGTCGTTTCACTCCGCCCGAGCCCTACGGGTCGCTTAATCGCGATGTTAGTTTCAATTTTTGAGAATGCCTACAAGTTAGAGTTAAAAAAGAAATAGGAAATAATATTTTTTCTCCCACCCAATA
>PFOR01000015.1 GCA_002792635.1 Candidatus Pacearchaeota archaeon CG_4_10_14_0_2_um_filter_35_33
AGCACATTAAGGAAGAAAAAGCCTATTTGCTTGTTGGAGTTAAGTATTTAAATGGTAAAGGGTTTGTAATAACGTCCTTCCTTATAAGGAAGATTATGAGAAGATGACAAGGAAAGAGATAAGCATGTTTTATGACAAAGAAGCAGATACATTAGAGATAACTATAGGTGAGCCATCAGCCTCTTATTTTGATGAAGTAGAGAATGATTTGTTTGAAGCCCATGACAAGGAGACCAATGAATTAAAAGGATATAAGGTCTTCAATTTTCTTAAAAGAGGCGGAATGGAAAATATTAAGATACTCCTGCCTGCAAAGGTCAATATTTCTGACTAATGAAAATTGTCGCTGAAAGCACGCTTAGAAAGGAATAATTAAAAGAAGTTTATCTGTGCCGAAGGTTGGATGTTAAATTGATAAATAGTCCAATTCTCAAGCCCTTTCCCTCGCATCAAGAATTTTCTAGTTGTTGTTTGAATTCTTGAGTGCCATCAAGAACTTTGTTCTTAAGGTTTCAAAACTCGTGGACTCTCGTAGTCAGCATGAGCTAACAGGTTAGTCGGTTAATATCCACTAAGCGGTAAATGCCTCACTTTTCCAAATTGCTTTTGTTAGTCAAAAGATGATATTTGACCTAACTTTCAAGTTATTACTTAGAAGGAACGCTTATCTCAAGTGGAAGTCTTTTGCCTAATGAAAGCAAGATTTTTTTTAAAACTTCGGGCCTTTTTTTGAATGATAAAATGCCAACATTCGCGACTCTGTTTGTGTCACCATCCCTTGTTACAAAAACCCCTTCTTCTGGCTCTTCAGTTGTTCCTGATTCTGCTGACTCTTCGAAGGATACCTCTAAGAAATCAGCATCTTCATCATAATACCAATCGTATGTTTCGTGTTCTTTCATCTTATATTCTTCTCCAAATAGGTTGATATAATGTATCCTTCTCCGTTTAAGTATTTTGCTATTACAAGCACAAATTTGTTTGATTTTTCCAAGTGCTTGTAACCTTTATAGAAATAGTAAATATCTGGGTTTAAAGAAAAAGAAGTTATTTTATCGGGTTTTTGCAATGTTTCTTTTACCTCTTCTAAATATTTGTGCATATAGGGATGCTTTTTCATAATATGCAAATGTTGTTTTGTAGTAAGTCTGATAAGTTTGCCATTTTTGTCTCTTACTTCAAATATTATTCTCATAGGCGAGATAAGGTTCCTTACATTTTAAATGTTGGTTTTAAAATAGTCTTGAAAGTTCTTTTATCTGGAGTAATTAAACAAAATTGAAATGTGCCTTACAGGTTTGCTAAAGCAAATACGAAAAAACACGCTTCTCGTTACATTTAAGCCACTGGAAGAAGCAATCTCTAGTTAATTAAGCTTAAATGTAATCGACAGGAGATAATAGGATAGGGGCTCGGTCGCCGATGGCGACAGATAGCCAAAATCGGAGATTTTGGAGATTATAGAGAAAGTTTTTAATTGTGTGTTTCTAGATGATTGAATGAAACTTCCTCCTGAATTCCCAGAAGAATACTTTGAAAAGAAGGGTAACAAGCCTGTAAAAATAAAGCCTTATAACTCCAGTTATAAAAAAATTGCAAAAGAGTATCAAAAGAAATTAGATAAAATCCTCAAACCTATTGGAGTTAAATCCATCCACAAGGGGGCTACAGCCCTCGGAATATCTGGAAAGGGCGACATTGAGTTTGGAGTTTACCCAAAAAGGAGCCAGTTTGATAAAACTCTTGTTGCACTTATCAATCATTTTAGAGGTATTAAACAACTAAATTATGGGTTTGCCCAGTTTACTGAAAGGTATAAAGGTCAAGAGATGGAAGTGGTGGTTATTAATGAAGGGGATTACGCAACTCTTGATAAAAAACTAGATTCTTATCTAAAAAGACATCCGAAAATTGCAAAAGAATATGAGAGAGTAAAAACAGAATCAGCTTATTCGGCAAAAGAATACTCAAGAGCAAAAGATTCCTTTATGAGGAAGATAATTAAAAGGCTTTAGAACTTCTCACATCTGTTACTATTAACTAATAATAACTTAAGCAAAGGTTTTTAAAGCTCTAATTTATTGAATTTTCATGACAGAAGAAGCAAATGAAAAAATAAAGTGGAGAAGTAGAGCCGATTTAGACTCACAAAGATTTACCTTATCTAGAGATGCAAAAAACATTTTAGTTCCTGCATATGATTTAATTAATGCCACACATGAAGATTTAATAGCTCTAGCTGACAGAGAAGACGAACAAGTTAGCGGAGATTGGAATGATGACCCCTTTCTAAAAGAGTTATATTTTATCAGAAAATCTCCTGCAAGGATAGGAAAGGAATTATACAACGGTGCAAAAAGGCTTTATGGTTTTTTAACCAGTTTTGCTCCAGATAGTCAAATACATGCTCTAAATTTGGTATACGGGACAAGGCCTCTTCCAAATACAGATTCTATTGAAGGGTTAAGAAGCTCAATAAACGGAATGCTTCAGTTTCCAAGAAGATACATTAAAGGGCTTGAGATGGCTTGTGCTTACGCATCCAAGGAGCTTCCAAAGCATGGTCTTCCATTCACAATAAAAGAATTTGAGAGAACTCTTGAAGATTACATGGCTAGGCAAGCAGGACATACAGGAAGTACAGGGTTAAATGAGGCAGTTTTAAGAAGGAAAACTTTGCCTGGTTCTTATGGTGCTAGTGATAAGAGGGCGAAGAGATGATTTCTAATCATTTTGATGGTATGGTTTACGACGATGGTAACATTCAATTTACACATAGCGAATTGCAGGGTGTAGCTGACGTTTATGGGCTTGGGACAATACAAGGAAACCCAGAACCTGAACGAGGAGGGCTTACCAACTATAATTTTAGGATTTTGACGGACAATGGAGATTTTAATATAAGAGCAAGAAAAGGTGAGTCATCTGCCTTTGATTTAAGAAGGAAGAATATCGAGTATGCAGTTACAGATCGCTTGCATGAAATTGGCTTTTACCTTGATACCCCTCACTTTAAATCAACCTCAGCAGGAGTAAGACCTGTAACCCTGGAAGGCAAAACATATGATACTTATGGACGTCTGCCTGGTGAAACTAAAAAAGTAAGTCCTGTTGGCAGAGAGAAAGTTATTGAAGCAATCGCACGTTATCATGAAGCTATTAATGATTTGACTGGAAGAGATAGTGTGCCAGTACCAGAATCTTATGATGAAAATGGATGGCTTGGACAAAGACTTAAAGCAATCAGAGATAAAGTGCAAAATCCAAAAACTTCTCTTGATGGAGCTATGCAAGCGAATATACCCTTTGTAATTGATACTTATCACGCTTTAAGGACTGGTGCAAAGCCAAATCCCGCCTCGGTAGTAGTGCATGGAGATATAAATCCAGGAAATTTATTGTATCAAAATGAAAGATTAACCGGATTAATTGATTTTGGAAATGTCAGATGGGGCACTAAGGAAGGCGACCTCGCCAAACTTACTCGTGGAGATCCTGAGCAGTTAGCCGAATTAGTTAATCGATATAGGGCACATAATGATCTGTCAGATCAGGAAATTGCAAACATTCTTCCAGAACGTATTTTAGGTTTGATTCATGGAATAAGATGGCTTTATGAAGATATGGCAAGATCTCCAGAAATAAAAGAATCTATGTTAGATCACCATATGAAGAGATTACAAGAGGCAAGTAAATATTGGGGAGAATAAAAAACCCGCCTTCTTTTTTAGGAAAAAAGAAGCAAAAAACTCGTCCCTATCCAAACAATAACCTGTCAATCATACTCGAAGCTGTTTTTCGGACACACACCAAGAATTATCTAGTTGCTGTTTTGAATTCTTGGATGCCATCAAGAACTTTGTTCTTGAGGTTTCAAAACTCGGGGACTTTTCGTAAGTCAGCCCGAGCCAGCAAGCTGGACGCTTAATATCCAATAAAAGATAAAAATCTCATTCTTTCCGAGAATGTTTCTTTCGCAGAAAAACTGGATTTCTCCAACTTTCAGCGCGGATTACTTATCGTAAACTTTAAATACTTACACATATTACACATATTACGCAAAATAATAAAATGGTAAACATAACATTGTCCGTTCCGGAAGATATTAAGAAAGAGATGGAGAAATTTCCAGAGATAAACTGGAGCGTTATAGCGAGAGAAGCAATAAAAAGGAGAATTTTTCTTCTTAGAAAATTTAGAGAATTCACAAAAGACAGCGAATTAACTGAAGAAGACACAATTCGCTTAGGGAGTGAATTAAACAAATCTTTAAGGAAGAGACATGAAAAATGAATCTTATTGTAGATGCAAATGTTCTGTTTGCCGCCCTTCTTAAAGAAGGAAAGACTATTGAGATTTTGCTAAATCCTTTCTTCAATTTTTATGCTCCAGAATTTATATTTGAAGAGTTTGAGAAGTACGAAAAAGAACTTTTGGGAAAAATGCATAGAACAGAGTACGAATTCTTTGAAGTTTTTGAAAATTTGAAAGAGCTAGTTGATGTTGTCCCTAAAAAAGATTATGAGGAAAAAGTTGAGTTGGCAAAAGAAATTTCTCCTGATGAAAACGATTTTTATTACTTTGCTCTGGCTTTGAAATTAAATTGTGCAATATGGAGCAATGATAAGAATCTTAGAAACCAGGATAGAATTAAAGTTTACTCAACTGAAGAATTAGTTAAAATGTTGGAATGATTTGGTGCTGAAAGTTCTTTTATCTGGAATAATTAAAAGAAGTTTATCTGTGCCGAAGGTTGGATGTTAAATTGATAAATAGTCCAATTCTCAAGCCCTTTCTCTCGCATCAAGAATTTTCTAGTTGTTGTTTGAATTCTTGAGTGCCATCAAGAATCAGGTGATTCTTGAGGTTCCGCTTAAACGGACGGAAAAATAGTCTAATGGGTTGGGTTTAATTTTGTTTAAACGTAATTGACGGGATAGATTGGGAGGGCTTGGGTTTTCCTTCGGAAAACAAATAGTCTTGCTTCGCAGGGAATTCAATATTAAAATTGTCAATGCCCTTGCTTTTTATTTAGCCATTCTATTATTCTGTCTGAGCAACTATATCTTCCGACATATTTACTCCAGTTGTTTTTTTGAACTTCTTTTTGTCACATTCTCAGGTAATTTCCCAAACACCATAACCAATTTTTGATTAATTTTGCTTTCTTCAGCGTCGATAAATAGTATTTCAGAGATTTAGATTCAAGACATCACAAATCTTAGATAGTCTGACACATCTTTCTATGAACTCATATGCTAACAAGTTCAAATCTTTTTTCCCAGTTGTTTTTTGAAGTTCTTTAGCTTTTTCCAATCTTGCTAAAAAACTATAGGGGAATGCAGAGTCCTTAATCAAGGACGCCCTGACCGGGAATCGAACCCGGGACTTGGCCGCGACAGGGCCATGTTTTAGCCACTAAACTACCAGGGCTTGTGTGGTCTTTTGCTCCCCCCTTGACGGGCTTTTCAGCCCCATCTCTCCCACCGTGAAGGGTTCAAATTTTTTGTCTCCGGCGCGACAGGCCAGTGTTATAACCACTTAACTATTGAGGCACGCATTTGTTAACTGAATTCTATTTTTAAAGCTTTCTTTACGATTATTTTCAATCACAATTATCCTTAAATATCCTTTTATCCAGGGAATTGCATGAAGAAGATACTATTTTCCATATTGTTAATTATAGCACTAGTTTTCTCTTTGTCAGTAGTTTCAGCACACCATTACTGGGATAGCTATGACTATAAGTATGAAAAGCATGTTGATCCCTGGGGCAGAACAGAAGTGAAGTATACAAGGGATTCGCCCTATGGTAATGTTCATTATTACAAGTCAACAAGTCCTGGATATCATACAGCCAGAGTTTCTAATTATTGGGGGTATTACAACGCCAGGCCATATTATTCAGACCATTATTATACTAAAACCTACAAAACTTCTTATCACCCATATTATTATCAGAGGGATAGATATTATAGGGATGGTTATTGGAGTTGGCGGTATTAAATATATTTTTGATAACCAATATATTTAAGAAAAAAATATTCTAGGTTGGTTTATGGGGGTGAGACATAATTGTGGTTGGTGCGTCGCTCCAACACTTCATGATACCTATCGTATTATTAAGGATCTTGAGCATAGGGGAAGAGAGGCTGGCGGGATGTTTGCAGTTTCCCATTTGAGAAATAGAATAGATGCAGTTAAATGGGTGGGCCCCATAGGTGATGTTTTTGATTTGGATGGGTTGAACGATTTTTTTGAAAGTTTGATTCCAGTTAGAGAATATGATTATTTTGGAGCTCATAACAGGTATGCTACTAGAGGAAGAAAAGACTTAGTCCTTTATGATGCACATCCCCATATAATTGCAGGACCTGATACGATTGTAGAAGATCACGGAATCTTCATGACTATGGAGAATGTTGATGGAGCGATTGTGCATAATGGACAAGTAGATGAAGTATTTTTATCAGGGATTGACGAGTCTCTTTTAACAACTGATTGTGATTCTGAAAGATTATTAAGATATTTAGTAAATCATGGGCCTGAACAATTAATTCGCAATGTTCCTGGAACCTACACTCTGGCGGCGGTGTCTAAGGAGAATTGCAAGGTCGGTGATATTGTAATAGCAAGAGACCGGTTTGGGGTGCGCCCAGGTTATCACGCTATGAAAGATGGAGCAGTTATAGCGGGCTCGGAGGATTGGGCCTTGAAGAAAAATGGTGCTAATAGGATATTTGGCAATTTACATCCTGGAACAATTTATTCAGTAAGTTCCAATGGAAAGTTTAGTAAAGGAAAGGTTTTACCTGACGAGGAAAGAAAAGGTTGTGTATTTGAGATGTTGTATATAGCAAATGAGGAATCAACTCTGGACGAAGTTACAGTAGGAAGGGTTAGAGCCCAAATGGGAAGGCAAATGGCGAAAGAGATTAAGTTGCCCGGTGTTCAATTTGTAACTTATGTTCCCCGATGTCCTAGGGCTGCAGCTGTTGCCTTGGCTCACGAATGGGGTGTTGAATCTGTGCAGGCATTTATGAAAACACAGAAGAGAAGATCTTTTATGGGTCCCGATGAAGTTGAAAGAAGCGATTCAATAAAATCAAACTTGCATTTATTGAGAAAAAACGCTGAATTATTAAGGGGAAAAATTGTTGCATTAATTGATGATAGTATAGTTAGGGGAAATAATATTAAATATGCAATCAAATTGCTGAATGAGGTTGGTGTGCAAAAGATACATGTCTTAAGTTATTCTCCCCGAATTGGGATTTATGATGAGTTTGGTAGGCCCAGTGGATGTGTTGATGGTACTGATATGCCTCCTTTAGATAATTTTGTTTCTGTTAATAGAAAGGAGAGGAGAAACAGAACCTTAGAGGAAATAAGTAGAGAAATTGGAGCAGAGGTTCATTACCTGTCTTTGGAAGGCATGTTTAAAGCTCTTGAAAATTCAGGAGTGAGGGATCCCAGAGATAACATGTGTTATAGGTGTATGGGTGGCCCGATTATTTTTGGTGGAGTAGAAAGAAAAATTCAATTGACTGTAAGTGCTAATGGAAACATTTAAATTTAAATTAAGATATTAACTAGTATGAAGTACGAAGATGATTTTATTCATTCAGTGATAAGGTTTGTTTTGTGGGTTGCCGGACTTTTAATAGGCTTGGCAGTAGGGTTTGGAATGGTTGATGGCACCTTAAGAATATTGTTTCTTCCATTAGCTATAACTCAACTAGCAGGATGGCTTGCGATTGTTGCCATAGTTGTTGGGGTAATTTTAACAATAATTGAACATCTCAAAAATCAAAAAGATTTAAATAAGAAATAATCTTAGATATGATATGGTTGCGAAAAAGAAGAGTTTTAAGAAGGGCGCGAAAAATATGTCCAAGAAAACTGGCAAAAAGAATATGAAGAAGAACACAAAGAAACCAATGGTCAAAACTGCAAAAAAGATGCCAAAGAAGAGTTCTAAGAAGGGTTCTGGAAGAGGCTCAGGTTATGCTGTTAATGTTATGCAAAGGACTGCCTCTGATATTGGAAGGACGGCAGAAAGGACAGTAGATTCGATGGCCATGACGGTAAGAGGAAGAAGAAGACCTACGATGGAAATTGCAATTATCTCATTAATCTTAAACATAATTGTTCCCGGTTTGGGAAGTATTATTGGTGGAAAAACTAAGCAGGGTATCTGGCAAGTTATTTTATTGGTTATCGGTACAATATTAAGTGTGATTGGAATTGGTATCTTTATGATACTAATCGCTTGGATCTGGGCATTGGTTAGTGGAATACATCTTATTATGGATGCTAATAGATAAATTAGATAAATACATTTCTAAGGTAGCTAAGGTAGTTTAGTATTGTTGCGAATGATGCCCATAGAAAGTACGGAACTAACATCCATCCTGCTTTTTTATCAATTTTGAATGTGAATACTAACATGAATATAATTGAAACCTAAATCAATAAGAGGTCATAAAATGCCCGCAATATCTCTTGTTGTCCAAAAAATAGGAAACTCCATAATGCGTTAGCAATTAGATTAATACCAAACGCAATTCCAATCTGCTTTTTCTTTAATTCCTTCAAATACTATGAATGCATCGTACAATCTTTCAAATTTTGCGCCTCTTGATAATCCAGATACCCTCTCTGCAGTTTCGTGAGATATTGGATGTTTTTCTGAATCATATGGGATAATTATCTGTTCACTAACCATTTCAGAAACACAAATGAACCGTTTTTAAATTTTATCAAGCATGTCACTTAATAATTAATACAAATCTATTTCTTCCCACCTATCTTGGTTTTCCCTAAATATTTTTGCAGAGCTTTTGGAACCTTTACACATCCATCTTTTTGCTGGAAATTCTCCAGAATTGCCACTAACGCCCTTGATGTTGCGATAGCAGTATTATTTAATGTGTGGGGATACATCTTCTGATTATCCTTATCTACGAACCGGATTCCTAATAGTCTCGCCTGAGCATCAGTCATGTTAGTTACAGATGTTATTTCTTGATAGATCTTTTCTATTGGACGCCAAACTTCTAAGTCTGCTCCTCTTGCCTTTAAGTCTGACAAGTCTCCAGTGCAAGATTCATTCTCTCTGATAGGTAACTTCAGTTTTTTGAATAAATCTTTGCTTAATTTTAACAATTCATCATAATACTTCCAGGAATCTTTTGGATGGCAGATGACAACCATCTCTTGTTTATTGAATTGATGCGTTCTATATAGTCCTTTTTCATTTATCCCGTGGCTTCCTATTTCTTTTCTAAAACACATTGAGTAAGCAGTCAACTTTATAGGAAGCTGAGTATGATTTAACATCTTATCAAAATACATTCCAATTAATGGATGTTCAGATGTTGCAATTAAATACAAATCTTCATCCTGGATCTTATAAGCCATTTGATCAATCTCGGCTTTGGTGTAAACACCTTTTAATATATCCTGACGGATCATTAAGGGAGGTTCGACATATTCGTACCCTGCCTTAACCATGAAATCTCTTGCGTAATTTATCAACGCCTGATTTAATAATGCTAAATCTCCTTTCATAAAATAGAATCCTTTTCCTGATGTTTCTGCTGATGCATCGAAATCTAACCAGCCATTCATCTCTCCAAGCTTAATATGGTTTTTTGGTTTGAAGGAAAACTTAGGAGGCTTTCCCATTATTTCCCGGACTTTGTTATCTTTATCACTCTTCCCTTTAGGAACGTCAGGATGCATGATATTAGGAATCTGAACCAATAAAGAATCCAAGTCTTCTCTAATTTTGTTCATTTCCTTTTCGTTATTGGTTATTTTATCCGGAATTACTTTGGCTTTCTTTAATAGGCTTTTAATATCTTTCTTTTGTTTCTTGGCCTCTGAGATTTCCTTAGAAACTTTATTCCTATTAGTCCTTAGAAGGTCGTTATTCCTTTTCAGCTTTCGCCATTTGGCATCTTTTTTGGTAAACTCATCCACAAGCTTTAGTTTATCATATTGGAGCTTCCTCTTTATGTTCTCTTTTACTAAATCAGGGTCTTTTCTGATAATTTGGATATCAATCATAAAAAGAAAATAGAAACAGAATATATAAACTTTAACAAAAATAAATTTAAGGACTCAAAACTTATTCGTCCTCTTCCTCTTCGTCGTCTTCATCGGAGTCCTCTTCCTCTTCGTCGTCTTCGTCCTTGTCGTCCTCCATGTCTTCTTCGTCGTCTTCGTGTTCTTCTTCTTCCTCTTCCATGTTAGTGCCCTCCTTTCACTTTTCTCAGATATCTAAATGGTTTTTAAACTTTCCTGCAGAAAATAAACTCTAATTCAGGGACGACAATAGCTTAATAAATACAGAAGCAATATGGATTAAGCCAAAGGAGGTGAATTAAATGGCAAGAGCAAAACCTGCAAAGAAGAAAGCTACTAAGAAGAAGTAAGGCAGATCGAGCTTCTAACCTTTTTGTTGTTTTTGTTAAGTTTTATAAATCTTGATTTCTTAAAGAAGTTATGTCATTGGAATCAATAAAAGAGGGTTTCCTGGCAGGATACAATCAGTTCATTTCACCTATCCCTGCGGAAATACAGCCAATCATAAATCTGATTATCTTTGCTTTTCTTATAGCTATTTATTCCATATTTACGTGGCACTTTTATAGAAACCTTTCTAAGAAAGACATAATAGAACTTAACTTAAAGAGATATAACAGAACGACTCATCCCTTCTTGAATAAGATTGTTGCTTCGGCATTTAATTTTCTGGAATACATTGTTATCTTGCCTTTTCTGATTTTCTTTTGGTTTGCGATTTTGGCATTCATAATCTTGGTACTTGCATCTGAACAAAGGGCTCAACAAATAATAACAATTGCAGCAGCAGTTGTTGCAGCGATAAGAATTCTTTCTTACTATTCTGAAGATCTTTCAAAAGATCTAGCAAAGTTATTCCCATTCACCATTCTTTCCATATTTTTGTTGTCTCCAACATTCTTCACAATAGATAGAATTTTGTCATTCGTTACAGAGATTCCCGCTTTCTTTAGCATTGTCTTTTATTATCTAATATTTATAATTGCATTAGAATTAATCCTTAGACTTTTGGATACGATTGTTAATTTGTTCCATAGTGAAGATTCACCTGTTCCTGTTCCAGAGCCTTCAGAAAAATAATTTATCTTCCGTGGCTATCTTTATTGGGATGTTCGTGACCTTCGTCTGATCTTTCTTTCAATTCCTTAAGATGGTCTTGTCCTTCCTTCTTAAGCTTCTTTGGAAGGTAATTGTGTTTTGATAGCAGATTTGCAATGTGTGCTCCTCCAAGGAAGTGTGGCATTATAACATAAACTGCTCCTGCTTTGTATAAGTCAAAGCTATCTTTGATTGAGTGCGATGTTGGGACAAACGAAACATTGTGCTTTGACAATTTCTGGAGTATGTGCAGATTAACATGTTTAGCAGGAATTGTTGAAACTACGAGCTTAACTTTATCTAGGTTTAGTCTATCAAGAAGCTCTGTATCATGTGCATCACCATAAAAGGCAGGGATTCCTCTTGCAGACAAATCAGTTATGACTGTTGGATTGTAATCAACAACTAGAAACTTCTTCTTGGATTTATTGAAACTCTTAAGCAGATTGAATCCTATTCTGTTATAACCAAATAGTATTATTTCATAATCTCTTAAGGCATTCTTTCCAAATGATTTGGGCATTTCCCTTAGGTTCCTTCTTTCGAATATGCTTAATGATTGTGCTAGTATGTGGTACAACTTTTCATTGTATTTGATGAAATAAGTTGAGCCGGCTATTGTGATAAGTCCGACTGCAGTTGCGAAGGATAGAATTTCTGATGGGATGTGTCCGATGGTCACTCCTAATGCTATCAATATTAGCGAAAATTCGCTTATTTGTGCTACTGTTAATCCTGCTAAGAAGCTGTTTCTCTTTGTATACCTCATCATACCCATGATTGCTAGAACAATTATTGGGTTGCCTAATAATATGAACACAGAGAATATTATTATTGGAACTATCTGGTCTATTACATTTCCTAAAACCATCTGAGAGCCAAGCCATATGAAGAACAATACAACAAAGAAGTCTCTTAATGGACTCATCTTTGAAGATATCTCATATCTGTATGGAGATAGGGAAAGAGATATACCTGCTAATAATGCCCCCATTTCCATTGAAAAGTTGAAATAAGAAAATGCTGCAGCAACTGCAAAACACCAGCCTATGGCAAAAAGCAAAAGAAGCTCTTGAGAGTGAGCCATCTTTTTTGTAATATAAGGTAGAACATACATCCCAATTAAGAACAAGCCCATGATTAATGCTAGTCCAATCATTAATGTTGTGGAAAGAACTTCTGAGATCACTGCGTTTTCGGAGAATGCAGAGATGCCCATTAAAACAAAAATCGCTATGAAGTCTTGAACGATAAGAAAACCAACTGAAATTTTTCCGTATAAAGTTTCAAGGTCTCTTTTATCCGATAATAATTTAGTGATTATAATTGTACTACTGAATGTGAATGCTAGGGATATGTATAAGGCAGGAATTAATTCAAAACCAAGGCCTCTTGCAATAAAGAACCCTGCGATTGATGTGAATAAGACTTGACCCACTCCAGTTATCAATGAAACTGCTCCAACTTCCTTGATGACTCTTGGATTTAAGTTCAACCCAACCAAGAACAACAAGAATGTAATTCCAATTTTAGAGAAAATTGTGATTGTTTCTGAAGAATCAACGAGATTTAGGAAAGAAGCTCCGACAAGTATCCCTGTGATAATATATCCTATGATTAAGGGCTGTCTCAAGAGTCTCATAACGGCTGAAACGGCTACGGCTATAATTATTATCAAACTTAATTCAATGAAAATCGTTTCAAGGACCATTCCTCTTTTCCTTGGTTAAAGAAATGGGCTCTGTTTTATATATGTTGCTATGAGAAGATTTAAAAAGCAATTTTTTCTAATCAAATCATGGCTAGAGTAAGGATTAAACTCAATAGCGTAGACATAAAGGCATTGAATGAGATAGTGGGAATGATTAAAGAAATCGCTGACAGAACTGGAGTTATAATGAGGGGTCCTGTTCCGCTGCCTACAAAAAAGATGAAAGTTACCACAAGAAAGAGTCCTTGCGGTGATGGAACTGCTACTTTTGACAGATTTGAAATGAGAGTTCATAAGAGGATTATAGATTTACCTGCTGAAGATAGAGTTTTGCATCCTATAATGCATCTCAATATTCCTAGAAGCGTTCAGATAAAGATTGAGATGAAAGAGTAAAACAACAATTCTTTTATATGCTTGTCAAAATGATATTGGATGGGATTGATAGCTTCGGTTCTTCCGAGAGATGAGTTTGATAGCCTCCTTCTAATTTATGATATAAAAATTCGGTGATTTAAGAGTAGGTTCGTCTGGTGGGAAGGTTAAATCGGGAGAAACTCCAAGGAAGTGTGGAATTAGAGAACTAAAAGAAGAACTTGATATCAAAAAGTTCTTGTGTTTTATTCCATTAAAGTGTGGGGCTTGTTTGAACTTTTGGATGCTCAAGGTTGCATTCATTCATGCACTAAAGTATATGGTTTTCTGCATCGGCAACCTTGACATAACAGTTAGACTTGATAGATTTATAGGCACTTATAGAACAACTTCTCCTGAAGGAGATTTCCTAGCATTTACTTATTTTACAACAATAATAGATGGCAGCCGAAAATAATGGAGCCTAGGAAGATAGGCCATTATGATTGGTTTGACCTTGAATCGATAGAGAGATTGGCAGAAAAAACAGGGACAGTTAATCCTAATTTAATAAGTCCGTTGTCAGAGATTAAAAGATACATCGAGGGAAACTAATCCTTTTTCCTTTCGTGCTCTTCGACATAACCACCGATAACTGTTAATGGTGCTTTAATCGTTCCGTGCGATTGATAGTTTTCCAGGATGATGTGTTCTGGTTTTATATTTTCAAGAGATGTTGCTTCAGGACTTATCTTAAGTTTAGCAAAGGGTAATGGTTCTCTTGAAATTTGTTCATTTACCTGATTAAAGTGATTTTCATATATGTGAACATCTCCAAAAGTATGAATAAACTCTCCAGGTTCATATCCGGCAAGATGTGCTAGGATATGTGTAAGCAAAGCGTAAGAAGCAATATTAAATGGCACTCCAAGAAAAACATCTGCAGACCTTTGATATAAATGCAATGACAATTTGCCATTACTAACGCTTACCTGATACATGTTGTGACAGATTGGGAATCTACATGCCTCTTCAGGTTTTGCCATATCGTACAAGTAAGGCGGATTCCATGAATTTACAATAGCATTATGGCAGTGAGGATCTTGTTTGACTTCATTTAAAACCCATTGTAATTGGTCTATTTTTCTGCCATCATTAGCAGGCCAACTTCTCCATAACTCTCCATAAATATGTTTCAAAACACCATGTTTCTGAGCAAACTCATCATCATTTTTAATCCTGGAAATAAATTCTTCCTTAGTCATCTCCGGCAATTCACCCTTGTCAGATTTCATCTTATACAATTTATACGGATAATCATCCCAAATATGGACATTGTTATCCACAAGATATTTGATATTATTCATACCCTTAAGAAACCAAAATAGTTCATGTAAAACACCATTCCAATACACTTTTTTTGTTGTTAATAATGGGAACCCTTTAGATAAGTCAAATCTCAATTGTTTTCCCAACCGGCTGTATGTTTTGACTTTAGTCTTTAAATCAACCTGCTCAGCACCATTATCCCTGATGTCTCTTAGAAGGTCTAGGTATTGCTTTTCAGGATGCCTCTCCCCCTTTTCCATATTTTTCTATTATTGAAGGAATATATAAGTTTTATTGTGAAATACCTACGGAGCTTCTAGCATGGTATAATGCATCTTCAACATCTTCTTGGTCTACTCCGATGGGTTCAATCGCTTCGGCTGTTTGGGATATTGCTTTTCTAAAATGAACAGAACCAGCATCTTTCATAAAGTAATAACCTATTCTTTTTTCAAATCCATTCTTGCTGGAAGTTGTTTCTACAAGGGTATATCTCCCATTGTTTACAACTAGAGAGTAATCTATTCTACCCCCTAAGTTGATATCGGAAGAGCCTATCCCTAAAACAGAAGTTTCTCCGGACCTAAATTCCGAGTTTGCTTTGGCCACAACCTCCAAAATAGAATCATCATTAATAAACTCTCCTCTCGCCAATGCCTCTCCTCTTAATCCATAAATCTCATGATTAAAATCCATCTTATGGGAAAACTGGATGGTATAAAAATATTTCAGTAATAATCTTTATATAATCCGGCCGTTAGAGATACTCATGGAAATAAAAATCAAGAAGCTTCATCCAGATGCAAAAGCCCCCATTCATGCAACATCAGGGTCTGCGGGATTTGATATTTATGCCTTGAAAGATATTGTTTTGGAACCTGGAACAACCACTATAGTTCCTACAGGTGTAGCCTTTGAGATTCCTCCGGAATATTATGTAAGGATTGAGGATAGAAGTGGAATGGCAATAAAAGGAATCCATAAGGTAGCAGGAATCATAGACTCTGATTATAGGGGGGAAGTCGGAATTGTTTTGCACAATAGCAATAAAGAACCTTACAAGATAGAAAAACACAATAGGATTGCTCAAGGGATTTTGACTCCAGTGAATCAGGCTAATTTTGTGGAGAGCGAGTTATCGGATACTGAAAGAGGCACTGGAGGATTTCATTCTACAGGGAAATAAGTTTATATATTTATTAAAATAATGAAAAAGAAAATTTTAATTTCCTCTGCAATTACATTTGTTCTTTTACTAAGTCTAGTAACATCAATACATGAAATAGAAAAAGTTGAAACAAAAAATCTTGTAGCTGACAATGGGGTGTGCGAATATTACGAAAAAGTATTCGAGATAGGAGAAAAAGATGACGTAATGATTAACGGACAAAAAGTTTCTATGGAACTAACAAAAATCGAACAGGAAAACCAGTTCTTCTACGGCTACTGGAAGCTTAATGACTATGAAGGCATTGTAAAAAACGACGATTTCTTTACAAGAAATGAAAACAAAGCATTAAGTCATGTTAAATTCTCCTTTAACAGGGAGGGCGATTCAGAAACAACAAAATCAATAGGTTTTGACGAAGCCGCCTATTATACGGTTGACTGCACTGACGGCTACAACAAGCAGTTCTGATTTATGCAGAAACTAACGATATCAGAAGGATGGAATCTTGTTCCCTCCCGGACAAGCCTTGAAGAATGCTACTATTCAGATGAAAGAGAGCTATGCAAGGATGATGTTTTAGCAGAATATTACTACATCCACGAACTAAGTGATTATATTACTCAAGAAGAACTGAAAAACAATCCCGAAAAATACATGAAATACATAGATGACGATGAAAATCCAGCAGCCAGATTTTATTCAAAATGGATTTACATAGATTCTGGGGCCTCTGACAAATGGCTAACCTACAAAAGTTCAGTTACCAAAAGAGAGCAATATCTCGAGGAGAGCCAAATAAACCTGTTTGAGGGATGGAATTTCCTAACATTCCAACCATTCATGGTATGGGATGATGATTTAGAAGATGACAGGTTATCATTTAACGAAATGAAAGGAACCTGCGAGATAGAAAATCTATATTTCTGGCAACCTGTAGAGAAGGAATGGATTGCCTGGGATTTGAACGAAAAAATTGATAATGACTTAATCGGAGCAGGTTTTGTAATCAAAGTTTCTGAGAGCTGTCATCTGGGATATGAAAAAGAACAACCAGGACCTCCACCGACACCATAAAATGAATAACAAAGGAAAAGCATGGGTTTGGATACTGATTATAATAATTCTATTGATAATTATAATCGGTGCAATATTCATCATTATGGGCAATGATGGAGGAATCTCCAACGTTCTGTCGGGAGTTTCCGGACCTGGCTCTCCTCCGCCCCTTCCGAATTAATTGGATTTATAAATACTCAAAGCATATTAAAAGATGGATTTAACAGAGTTCAAAAAGTTCTTTCTATTCAATCTGATAGGGAGCTTGATTATTTCTGCGTCAGTTGCTGTTGTAACTGTTCTTATAGGAATCTTTAATGAAGTTACCTGGAGAGTAATAACAACTCTTGGAATGGTTGCTTTGCATTCTCTTATTTCCCTTGCATTTATATGGGGGGACGAAAAAGAAGGAACATTCAACGAGCTGGAATTTTTCTCAAACACACTCTTCTTGTTAATTGTGTTAAGTTTCATAACATCCCTATTCGGAATCTGGGAAATTCTTGATGAAGGATTAATATGGGATATATACATTACATACTTCTTGCTGGGTTTTGTGGCACTTCATGGAAACATCCTCTACAAAGCAATGCACAAGGAAAATTATCTTGACTTGATAGTCTATCTAAATTACGTTTTCATGGCCTTAGTAGTCATTCTTCTCCTTCCTATAATCTACATAGATAATTCATTCACCATCCTCGGAGAATTTTATTACAGAATCCTCGCAGCAGCAGGAATAATTGATGGAACACTTAGTATTCTCGCAATAATCTTCTATAAACTTTATATGCACAAACATCCAAGAGTGGAAGACCCGCTTGAATATGGATACATTCAAGGCGAAAGGAGAAAGAAAAAGAAGGGGTTAAGCTGGTGGGTTTGGATTCTCATTATCTACTTAATAATTCAGGTAAGCCTTCCTTTCTTTCTTTGGGGAATAAGAGGTTCTATATTTTAAAGCCATAATCCTTAAATAACTCTCTTTTAAGATAAAACTATGTCAAAAGAGCTTGTTATTATTGCAGGAATTGCGAAGAATAATGTTATTGGGCAAGGTAATAAACTGCCGTGGCATTTGAAAGAGGATTTGAAAAGATTTAAGGAACTAACATTTGGCCATCCCATGATTATGGGTAGAAAGACTTTTGAATCAATCCTTGAAATGCTTGGTAGTCCATTGCCTGGGAGAACATCAATAATATTAACAAACCAGCAGAGTTATAATCATCCAGATGCTATAACAACTCATTCATTGGATGAAGCGATAAAGAAAGCACATGAAATATCAGATAAGGCATTTATCATCGGCGGGCAATCAATTTACGAACAGGCATTGCCGTTGGCAGATAAACTCGAAATTACTCACGTACACAGAAACTTTGAAGGGGATGCTTTCTTCCCTGAGATAAAAGGGGATGATTGGCTTGAAATTAAGAGACGGGATTTTGAAGGTGAAAATCTCGGATACACATTTTCAACATATGAAAAAAGACCGCAAGCAATTAAAAAAAATAGAAAAGGAATGTTTATTGTAGTAGAGGGTATTGATGGCTCTGGGAAATCAACACAAATAAAGAACCTCGCATATCATATTTTTAGCAAAAGTAAATATCATCATATAATTTTAACAAGAAATCCATATAAGAATGTCAACATCAGGGATATATTGCATCAAGATTCAAATCCGTATTCGCAGGCAGAAAAACTTGCAGATTCTTTCATAGCAGATAGGACGCAACAAGCGGAAGAGATTATCCTTCCAAATCTAGAGAAGGGACATTTTGTAATTTCAGATAGATATAAGTTATCAACAATAATCTACCAAGCAACACAAGGCATGGATATGGAAGAATTAATTGAGAAACAATCTCACTTGCCTGTTCCTGATATGACATTTATCATTGATGTGTCTGTAGAAGAAGCAAAAAGAAGAATGATGGGTGAAGATGTTTCTATAAGAGGAAAGGAACACAAGTTTGAGGCAGATGTAGGGTTCATGAAAAAACTTAGAGACAATCTCCTAAAAGCAAAAGACTTGCTATCAGAAAAAGGAGAAAAAGTCTTTGTAATAAACGGGGAAAGAATTCCCGAAGAAATCACCAAAGACATCGCAGACATCTTTGACAGAGAATTAATTGATTGACTGTTCCTGCATTTCCCTGACAGCATCTAGTACTCTTGTATCCGGAGAAAGAATAAAAACGTGATCTTCCGGAGAACGTAAGGCTCTGAAGATTCTTTGTATAAATTCTCTTCTTGCTTTATCTCTGTAAAATTCCCAATAGATTCCGGGATTTGTTTTTTGTAAAATCTTCCAGAAAGTGTCTTTAACATTTGGATTTGGATATTTGGTGAATACAATAGATTTACAAGTATCCCCCGGAAAGTCTACTCCTCTCGAACATTTAGTACTAAATAACCTCTCTGAAAGGCCTTGTTTAAATCCTATTATCGCTCTTCCTTCTTTATCATCCCTCTGCAACTGGATTAGTTTTTCATGATTCATTACGCCATACAAATCAAATTTGGCAATTTCCTCTTCATTAGGAAGATCCCTAAAAGCATTAACGTGAATTAACGTTGGTTTCTCTGCCTTAATGATACAAGCCTTTAAAGATTCCAAGTAATCTTGACGGGATTTCCTATTCGAACTAAAATTAGAATATTTACAATCGAATTCCTTTCCTGTCTTAACAATGTCTAACTGCCCCATTGTTATTGTTTCTGCTTCAACAATCTTATAATCTTCCAATCTAAAAAGCTCCTTTATTATCCTGGGAGAATGTAATGTTCCGGACATGAAAACTAAAGATTTTGTTTTGTTAAGCAAATCACTGAACTTTGGAGTCAAATTAATACTAACAAGCCTGACAAAATGATTATCTTCTTCTTTTCTAAATGTTACATATACGTCATCTAATGTATTACCAAAATTCTTCGCGGCCTCCAAAGCAGAGTTAGCGTAATTCATTTCATCAATCAATATTTCAGCTTCCAAATCAGAATCTCCAATTAACATTCCCAAGATGTCTGCTATCTTTGTTTCCCTGATGTGGAAAACTTGTTCTTCGTCTACTCCTAAAACAATTTTATTTTTTATTTCCAGACCAAGCAATTCAAGAATTCTCTTTAGATGTTCTCTTGTTTCAGGTTTATCCGGAACAATGTGTTTTAGGGAATTCTCAAGTCTATTCAGATTAATTTCTCCTTGTTCGAACAAAGAATCCAGAAAATCATCAGCTTCATCGATTATCTCTACATCCGTCATTGGTTTTCTGCCTAAAGACAATTCAGCAAGGTATTTAGCGGAATTAAAAATAATAACGTCTGCTTCTTTATATGAAAGGTATTGGTCATAATAAGAACATCCGGGTTTTCTATGGTAAAAGATATATTGTTTTCCGTCACATCCCTTATATTTCATCTTGTTGGCTTTCATCTGTCTCAAATCCAAATCGGCAGGTAAAATAGGACTCCAATAAGGGTTTGTAGGTGCGATAGATATTCTCTTTAAATCTTGTATGTCTGGAAAATCCTTATTTTGTAATAACGGGTTGCTAGAATAGTATTCCATCAATTTATCCTGATTTTTGTCAGTTAACTTAATATTCTCAGGCAATAGGGGGTCTGCACATGACTTTCCAGGAAAGTATAACGAATCGTGATTATCTCTGCCTGTAATCATTGCAATCTTCATTTTTCTTCCTGATTTGTTTCTTAAATGAAGTTTATGCATGTAATCCTCCTCATATTGTTTTTGGAGGGCTTTAACAGGAACAACAACACTTGCACTGCCAAGAGAACGAGCAATATTTAATGCAATGGCACTCTTTCCAGTTCCACAAGTTCCATGCAAGAATACTATTCTGGTTCCTTTCTGGATAAGTTCTACAATTTCCCTAACAACATCTTCCTGCGTCTTTCCATTTGTGAACTTTAATGGCTTTAATGCCTGTTTTCCATGTAAGCTCCAGTAATCTTTCTCAAAAATGTCCTCCATTTTATCCCCTTTATCTGAATCCTTCTGTAAAAAAAGCAAGGACGAGGAAGTTCTTAACTCTCTGTTTTCACTTCCAACTTTTTCCTTTTTCTGATAATTTTCCAGACTTCCATCAACGCCAATCAACTTTCCGTTAGAATCAAATTTCATTCTCTTCATGAGGGTACCTTACAAATGAGCTTTATAAAAATTTAGTGAAAGATTTATAAACAGACAAATTAGAAATTAGATATAAAAACAACGAAAGATTATATTCTAAGGATGTACAAACCGACAGAAAAGCGAGCAGTTGCATATCTTTCAGTAGCCATAACCTTCGCGGGAATTACTGATTATGCAATAGACAGGTTCATGGAACATAGAGAACAAAGAACAGTTCTAAGAACTTCCTCTCTGGAAAACATAAGTGAAAAAAACTCAAATTAATAATAGGGAAACCTTTCGCACAAATTCCTTATTTTCCCCCTTATTATGCCCTTCAACTCTTTGCTTTCCCTAGCTTTAATAACATCAGCCATCCACTTTCCAATCTCCTCCATCTCTTTTTCCTTCATTCCACGGGTTGTTAAAACAGGCGTTCCTAAACGCAGTCCGGATGGTTTGAATGGAGTGCTTTCATCATATGGAACACTATTGGCATTACAACAGATTCCAGATTCTTCTAATGCAACAGCAACTTCCCTACCAAGCCCAATTCCAAACGGACGCAAATCAATTAATAAAAGATGGTTATCAGTTCCGTTTGTTACTAACTTTATGCCCTCATCCATCAAAGTCGAAGCAAGAGCTTTTGCGTTTTTGATTATTTGTTGCGAATATTCCTTGAATTCTGGTTGCATTGCGTCCTTGAAGGCGATTGCTTTCCCAGCCGTATTATTATTATGGGGGCCTCCCTGCATTCCGGGGAAAACAGCCCTATCAATGTCTTTAGCATATTTTTCCTTGCATAATATTAATCCACCCCTAGGACCTCTAAGAGTCTTATGGGTGGTTGTCATAACAACATCAGTATAAGGCACGGGATTTTCTAGAACACCTCCAGCAATTAAACCAGAAATATGGGAAATATCTGCTAAATGAATTGCGTCAACTTCTTCCGCAATTTTCTGGAATCTTTTAAAGTCAATATTTCTTGGATAAGCAGTTAATCCAGATATGATTAACCTTGGCTTTTCTCGTAAAGCTATTTCTCTAATCTTGCCATAATCTAATAACTCAGTTTCTTTATCAACACCATAACTAACTGCTTGATAGATTTTCCCTGAAAAATTAACCTTGCTTCCATGCGTTAAATGCCCTCCACAAGCTAAATCCAGACCCATAAACTTCTCGCCCGGCTTCAAAAAAGCAAGAAAAACAGCAGCATTTGCCGGACTCCCAGATAATGGCTGAACATTAGCGTGTTCTGCTCCAAATAATTTCTTGGCTCTGTCAATAGCAATCTTCTCTATATTATCAACATGCTCATTCCCTTGATAATATCTCTTAAAGGGATAACCTTCAGAATACTTGTTCATCAATACAGACCCACAAGCCTCCAGAACAGCAGGAGAAACATAATTTTCAGAAGGAATCATATTTAACACGGATTTCTGTCTTTCCAGTTCCTGATTCATATACCCAAAAACTTCAGGGTCTGCCTCTTTTATGGATTCCATAGTAGTCCTTGAAGCTAAAACAATTTAAATATATCTATGCTGGAAAAAACATGACTCTAGTAATATTGACATCCTCAAGCCCCAAATTAATAGGACAACTAAATCCCTCATTAATAATAACAAATAATCCAAACCCCTCCAAGTTAGATTTTCCTTGTATAATTATAGAAGATAAAAATTTTAATAGTAGAAAAGAATATGACTTATCAATAAAGGAAAAATTAGATAATATAAATCCTGATTTAATTATCTTGGCAGACTATAACAAAATCATAAAATCCCCGGAATTACTAGAAAAATACAAGGACAAAATAATCAACATCCATCTTTCATATCTTCCAAATTTCCCAGGATATAAAGCACACGAGCAGGCCTGGAAAGCAAAAGCCAAGGAGTCTGGATACACATTACACCGGATTAATGGTCATGTGGACAAAGGCCAAATCCTAAAACAAGAAAAAGTTGATATAAGCGATTGTAAATCTCCAAAAGAGATAAAGGATAAGTTATCAAAATCTGCTTGGAAAGGATTGAAAGAGTTAATCGCAACCCTTTAAAACTCTCAATTCTCAATAATCCTAAGCCGTCGTTGGGTAGTGGTAGCCCGCTTGCTTGGAGAGCAAGTTTCCTTTGGATATCCAGGTTCGATTCCTGGCGACGGCGTACTTCCATTACAAGAGATAACTAAATTATTAAAACTATGCCTTTAACATCTTAATAAGAAAATTCAATCCTCTTTCTATAAATTCAATTTTCTCATCCCTGCTTAACAATACAAATTTTTCCCTATTAAACTCCGGCTCTGTAGGCTTTGCCAGTTCCATAAGTTTAATCTATGAACTTTCTTTATAAATCATCGGAGAAATTTTTTATGTCAAGGTTGCCGATGCAGAAAACCATATACTTTAGTGCATGGATGAATGCAACCTTGAGCATCCAAAAGTTCAAACAAGCCCCACACTTTAGTGTGGAGTAAAACACAAGAACTTTTTGATATTAAGAATGACTGTTTGCTGACCTGCGGAAGAAGTATCAAGACTTATGGATATGTTAACTAAAGAAGATTGATTTGATTAATAGGAAAATCTTTAAAAAGAGCATTTTATTTTTGATGATATGACCTACATCGAAATTAAAGGCGTTTTGTTGAGAGAGAATGCGAGAGATATTTGTATCCAGGCTAATCGATGTGAATATGCAAGAGAGTGTGCTGATAATCCTAGAATGAGAGATGGGTGTGCTGCTTATTTTGGTCTGACCTTAAATCAGCTTTCATTAGAGACGGAAAGAGAGCCTAGGAGGAAAAGATGAATAAAATATTTTTTTATGTTAGTGTTTTGATAGTGATTGCCCTGATATTTATTGTTCCTAACCTAACAATTCCCTTGACAGGGAATGTTGTGGGTGTTGATAAAGGCCAGGAAGTAGTTTTGGAAACTAATTATGGCGACATTGTTTTGGCCCTTTATTCGGACATGCCTGTAACAACAGGAAATTTTGTTGATTTAGTAAACGAAGGATATTATGATGGGGTTAAGTTTCACAGGGTTATTAATGGTTTCATGATTCAAGGAGGAGACCCATACACGAAGGATGACTCCAAGAAAAATTTATGGGGTGCTGGGGGGCCAGGATATACAATTGAAGATGAATTTAATGGAAAAGGAAACTTAAGAGGTACTATTTCCATGGCTAATGCTGGGGCAAATACCGGAGGAAGTCAGTTTTTCATTAATCTTGTTGATAATAACTTCTTAGATGGCAAGCATCCTGTTTTTGGAGAAGTTATTTCTGGAATGGGTGTTGTTGATAAGATTGGAAAAGTCCAAACAACTGGAAGTCCATTAGATAGGCCTCTGGAAGATGTTGTTATTGAGAGGATTTATGCGCGATGAGATTGTTATTCATGGGACCACAGGCGTCAGGAAAAGGGACGCAAGCAAAAATAATTTCTAAAAAGCTCGAGATTCCACATATTTCTACAGGTGATTTATTGAGGAATGTTGAAGGCGAGTTAAAGGAAGAAATTGATTCTTATATGAATCAAGGGATGTTATATCCGGATGAGGGGATGATTAGGATATTGAAAGAGAGATTTAAGGAAGATGACACTGATAATGGTTTCATATTAGATGGGTTTCCTAGAAATTTGAAACAAGCTGAAATGCTTGATGAGATTACGGAAATTGACAAAGTTGTCGAAATCCATGTTGATGAGGAAAGAACAATACAAAGGATTCTAAACAGATTGAATTGTCCTAATTGTGGGGCTTTGTTTAATGCTGTAAAACATAAACCAAAAGTTGAAAATATATGTGATGATTGTGGCTCAGGATTAATAAAGAGAAAAGATGATACTGAAGAGGCAATCAGGAAAAGATTAGAGATTTATGAAAGGGATACGAAACCCGTATTGGAACATTATAAGGGCAGGGTTGTTAGAGTTGATGGGGGGATTGGGATAAAGAATGTTACTGAGGCGATTTTAGAGAAACTTAAGGTTTAATAGTTATAATTTGCTTCTTGGATAATGCAAAAGAGCGTTAAAGGAAATATACAAAAATTCTTTTTGTTTGTGCTTAGTCAGAGAAGATAGTTTATTCCCATTCTTGCCATTTATTTTTTGACTTTACCGAGTACAACTGCACAGCAAATTGGAATCTATTCTGCTGCAGGTTATCTGGCATCATTTGTATTTGAAATTTCTAGCGGATATTTTGCAGATAGATTTGGCCATAAAAAAACACTTGTTTTGGCTAAACTGTTGATGATTTTTTCTACTTTCTTATTTGTAATAACTGATTCTCTTCCATTTTTTGTTTTAGGGATGGTATTTTTGTCTACTTCTTTTGCATTCGCTTCTGGAATTGGCCCTGCCTTTATGCATGATACATTAATACAGATGAAAAGGGAAAAAGATTTCACAAGGGTCATGAGCAAGATGGGTGCTTATGTTTCTCTGATAAGCATATTTTTGATTATATCTCTTCCGTTTTTCACCACCATTGATATAATCCTTCCCTTGAAGATAAGTTTAGCTTTTGATGTTCTTGGATTTTTTGCAGTTATTTTATTAGTTTCTCCGAAAAGAGAAGGAGAGGTAAGCAAGGATTCGATGATTAAGACTATAAAGGATTCCTCTAATCCCAGATTTTATTGGGTTTCATTATTCATGGGGCTGATTTCTAGGTTTGTATTTGCAACTGCAAATTACAAGGAAGTTTACCTGCAAAGCCTTGATTACTCGGTAATCTTGGTTGGTTTTATAATGGGGTTGTCAAGATTCGCATGGTTTTTAATTGGAAATGATGCCCGTATTATTGAAAAAAGAATAAGTGTTAAGAGTCTGTTAAGATTGTAAATATTGTTGTTTCCGGTTTTGATTGTTTTGGCAGGAATATTGATGTTTGTTTCTTTAAGTGTGGTATATCAGTTCCTTAAAAAGCACTTGGATGAATAAGATTTAAATATTAAAATTCTTAGTAATTGGCATGGGAAGAGAGAGGTGGAAATCCAGAACTGTATTTTTGTTTGCAGCTATTGGAAGTGCTGTTGGTTTGGGAAATGTGTGGCGGTTTCCATATATGACTTATAAATTTGGCGGGGGTGCATTTTTGATCCCTTATTTGATTGCACTATTTGTTATCGGAATTCCATTGTTGATGTTAGAATTTGCTCTTGGTCAGAAGTTTCAGAGGGGGGCTGTTGATTCATTTAGAAAGATACATCATAAGTTAGGTGGAATTGGAGTTCTTGCTGTCCTGTCTGGTTTTATTATTGTCTTGTATTATGCAGTGATTATGGCGTGGACTCTAATATACATGCTAAATTCATTTTCTTCTGAATTGCCCTGGGTTGGTAATGCTGATGGTTATTTCCACACAACTGTTCTTGGATTAACAGATAGTGTGAGTAGCATTGGGGGAATTAACATACCATTATTGATTGCTCTTTTTGTGATATGGGTTGCAATTTATTTTATTGTTAGAAAAGGTGTCGATAGTGTGGGAAAGGTAGTTATGATTAGTATGCCACTTCCATTGATACTAATGCTTGTTCTTTTCATTAGAGGAATATTTTTGCCTGGGGCATTTGAAGGAATTATAGCTTATCTCCAACCTGATTTATCTGCATTAATGGATCCAGATATATGGATTGCCGCTGTTGCTCAAATATTCTTTACTTTAAGTATTGGATTTGGTATTATGACTGCTTATGCAAGTTTTAATTCTAAGAACCAGAATGTTAGGGGTGATACCTACATAACTGCCATATCTGATGCGGCGATGAGTCTGTTTGCAGGTTTTGTCGTGTTTGCAATTTTGGGTTATATGGCGACGACAGAAGGTGTTGCGGTTGCCGATGTTGCAACATCTGGACCTGGGTTGGCTTTTGTTGTATTTCCTGAAGCTCTTTCACTACTTCCTTCCGCGTGGTTCTTTTCTCTGCTTTTCTTTTTAGCTTTATTTGCTTTAGGAATTGATTCTGCATTTTCAATTGTTGAGGCTGTTAATACAACAATTGGGGATAGATATAAGAAACCGAATAGACCTAAGATTGCATTCTTTACTTGTTTAATCTCATTTTTGTTAGGAATAATTTTTGTTACAGGTGCTGGATTGTATTTCCTAGACATTGTAGATTATTTCATTAATAATTATGGGCTTGTTACAGCAGGGCTATTAGAAGCGGTTGTTATTGGATGGTACTTTGGTCCTAAAAAGATTAGACTATTTGTGAACAAGCAGTGTGGATGTAATATTAGAGGGTGGTGGGATTATGCTATTAAATATGTAATACCAATTGCGTTGATAATTTTATTAGGTTACCAATTTTATACCGATATAACGACACCCTATGGAGGGTATCCACAATGGGCTTTAGCAATAGGGTGGGTTTCTTTCTTAATTCCATTAATAATTGCAATTGTTTTCTCATTGAAAGGAAAGAGGGAAGATGTTGTTCAGAGCAAGAAAAGACTTTGAAAAGGTTTAAAAGGGAGTAATTTTCTGATATTTTATGAATCATAGTAAGAATGACGGAACTTGGGAGCAAATGCTTTCTGGAAAAGAGAGAACTATCAATGTGGGGGGGAGAGATGTTTTGTATTATGAAAATGCTGGAAAAAAGACAATTGTTATTGGATATAAGATTAATGACGATTATACCTATAGGGGGAATAGAGTGGTTAGAGTTGCTCCGGTTAAGAACGGAAAATATAATGGATTTCCTGGAAATAGAGAGGATAGAGCAAGAGTCGAGAAGGCTTTAAGAAGAAGGGGGAAGTGTTCTTTCTGGGAACTTGAGAATCAAGAGCCTGCTTTGTCTGAACTCTGATAAGTTATAAAAAGTGATAGATTCTAATTGTTTAAAGGGCTTGTAGTATAGGGGTAGTACGTGCGGCTGGCAGTCGTGAGGTTTGGGTTCGACTCCCGGCAAGTCCATAAAATTATTTTTTCTTGCCGAAGTTTTTATTTCTGAAAAAAGCTACTATAAGGTATGCTCCTGCTAATAGTGCCAGAAAGATAATTATTGCTATTCCTGGTGATTCTTTGCTAAAACCGACTACCGCACCGGTTATTCTTGCTATAGGATTTTGTGATTGTTCAGAAAATTCTGTTGTTTCTGATAGTGTGCAAGATTGTGTTTCTACGGGTTTGGATGATTCTGAAGCATAACAAGCTTCAACCTGTTTTTCGCATGTTCTTGTTTGTTGTCCTTCAGAACAAGCACTCCATTCTTCACAAATCCAAACTGTGCTACATCCCTTTCCACTACCTCCACCTAAAGAAGATGCTTGATCCTCTAAAATTTCTTCTGGTTCTTCTATTGGTCTTTCTCCGATTCTGTAATTGCTCCATCTAGATACTCTTATGCTAACATTTGATTGATTTAAAGGAGTTAGAGCTTCACAATCAGGAGGTCCGCAAGTCTCTGAGTTTCTTAGGATTACTGGATTATTAAACTCAGGAATGTTAACAAAAGTTACTATTGCTGGTTTGTTTAAGTTTGGAGCAATATTCGAATCAATTTCGAAAAAGTTATCCTGGATTTTTACTGTGCTTGAACCATTGTCTCCTGAACCAATTATGGGTTCAAGGAATTGGATTTGCCCATGAGTTGGTTTTCTAATAGTAACATATAATCCTCCTTCTGGAGGAAGAGAATATTTTTCCACACCTTGCCCTATTAAAACTATTTCAGATTTGGGGGTTGCACCCATTAAGTTCAAATCTTCACCCTGGATATTTTCCAAATTATTCCCTATCAGCTTGCTTTTTTCTTGCGATGCAGATTCGGCGCCGATGAATTTAAATGCATCTCCTGAAGATTCATACACATGATTCCCTCTGAAGAAACTCTCTTTAGATTCGCGAACTAAAAATGAACTGGAATCCTCGCCCCGAGTTTTTATCTTGTTGTTTATATAACGGCTCTCATCTGAGGATTGGAGGTTTATTGAATTTGATGATTCTCCAGATGTTAGGAGTTTATTTGAATCTATTGTGCTTTTCAAGAGGGAGGTAATGGATATCCCATGGCTTAAGTCACCGGTTGTGATGATATCATTCTTTTTCACAAGGAGGTTTTTTGCCCATATTGATAGAATAGCTTCGCTTTGGTCTCCTGAAGTTTCTATTTCATTTCCAAATAATAAAGTATTGGCTGTATCTTTCAAGATTATTCCCTGGCTATTTAGGGCATTGGTTTTAATCACATTATTCAGAAGGATAATGTTTTTACCAACATTAATACTGATTGCAGGAGAATTTTTAACCTCGTCATCTATCTGAGAAATCTCGCAATTTTTTAATGCAAAAATTTTGTTTCCATTAGATTCCACAGCATATCCCTGGCTTTTCATTGAGTAGATTATTTCATTGCCCCTGCAGTCTAGTATTACCTTATCTGATTCTATATTAAAGCATGTTGAATCAGAGTAAACTGTGTTTTCCAATTTGTATATTCCTGGGCTGGAAATGGTTTGACATTCTTTTATTAGTTCTTGTGGAAGTTCCTTTATCTCTTCTACCAAGGATTCATCAAGATTTAGTCCTTCTATATAATGCTCTGAGTTGATTAGCCGATTGTTTTCATATATCTTAACATTTCCTGTGAATCTTTCAGATTCAGTAGACTTGATTGAATCCGATATAATCTTTCTTTTAACCAGTGTGTCTTTGGTTATTTTGTCTGAATCTATTAAACTCCTTATATCTGGAATATGTTTTCTTTCATCTTTTGGAGGTGAAACCGGTGTGACCGGAATGACTTCTCGTATATTGTTATCTTTAAGGTTTGGTGGCAATATGGATGTTTTAAGAGAAGATTTTAGTGATACGCCTTCAGCAAATGCAACGCCGGGAAGTACTAAAATCAATAAAATCAGAATCACGGAAATCTGCCTCTTTCTCATACTAATCCTAACTAATCTAAATTTAAATAATTAACTATATTAGTATTCAATGCCCTTCCTAGCTAAAAAGCCGGAATCAAAGGGGTGCTTGATTTTCTTGATTTCAGTTACTAAATCTGCTTTTTCGAAGATTTTTGGGAATGGTTTATGACTTCCTGTAAGGATGAGTTCGGAACCCCGAGGCTTGTCTTCTATTAGTTCTATTATTTCTTTTTCCTTTAACAGACCGAGCTGGACGGCATAAAGAATTTCGTCTGCAATTACAATTTGATATTTGTTTAAGGATTCTTTAACATGGTTTAAAGCTGTTTGGCATGCCTTAATTTGGTTTTCAGTTGGTTTTTTTATGACCCATCCATCAGAGCCAAATCTCCTATATGAGAACTCTGGAAATTTTTCTAATGCCTGGATTTCGCCAGGAATTTGTTGTTCTAAACTGTCAGCACCATTCTTCATAAATTGGACCAAATGCACATTATATCCGTTACCTACGGCTCTTAATGCTGTGCCAAACGATGATGTGGACTTGCCTTTTCCGTTACCCCAAAATACCTGAGTAAATCCGAGACCGTGTTTTTTGTATTTATCTAAATGAGACATTTCTATCTTAATGCCAGAAAGTTTATAGTTATTACTATAATTCAGCACTTCCTAATAAGACGGAGAAGTTTCTGTGCTAGACTGTTACATATTTATAATCCTATGTGTTGATTTCTTCAGGAATCCCATAGTTCTCGTTTCATTGATTTCATTATAATCTGCCCAAAGAGGTATAATCCCCTGCATATAAGCCATTTGTTAAATAGGTCTATAAATCATACCTCTTTATAGTTTGGAAATTCTGTAATCTCGGATAACTTGCACCTGAATCAAAGATAATTAAGGTTGTCTTGATATCTTGTGGAAATCATCAGCATCCATAAACTCTCCTAAATGATTGCATTAGTCACAATCATATCTCTTTCAGTTTTTGTATTCTGGTTCTGCTGTTCTGCAATAGGAAAAATTTTCATTTACTGTTTTGTTTATGTCAAGGTTACCTGAGCATCCAAAAGTTCAAACAAACCCCACACTTTAGTGTGGAGTAAAACACAAGAACTTTTTGATATAATAAGGAGAATGCAAGCCATTATGCCTCTATCAAGACAGTTATCCTTATGCTCCCAGAATAGTGTAATTAATTAAAAAAAGAAAATTAGAGAGTCCTAAATTAAAACTCTCAAAAAAAAATTAAAGTTTTGACTGAATGATTTGATTAAATACTTCAAAGGGTTGTGCACCACTTACAACTGTTCCTTCTCCGGTATTGCCTGAAGCAATCAAGAAGTAAGGTGTACCTCTTCCGCCTTTTGCCTGCGCTTCACTCATGTCTTCCTTGACATTTGCAACTTTTTCTCCTGAATCAAGGCATTCGTTGAATTTCTCTGTGTTTAATCCAAGTTGTACAGCGTATTCCTTGAATGTATCAACACCACCTGCAACTCCCTGCTCAAAGAGTATGTTATGCATTTCCACAAACATTCCCTGGTCTGCAGCACATTCAGATGCTTCTGCAGCCTTCTGAGCATCTGGATGGATGCTTGTCAAAGGAAACTGCTTGTAGACAATTGCAACCTTATCACTATATTCCGCCTTAATCTGGCTAACAGCTCCTAGATAAGCCCTCTGACAGAAAGGACATTCAAAGTCAGAGTATTCCACTACAAACACGTCAGAATTCATACTTCCCTGAAGGAAATTGTCATCTTCCGTAACTTCTATATTGTAAGTAGCCCCTCTTCCGCTATTATCTTTAACCACATTGCCTGTCGGGCTAGGGTTATTTGGCAGTATAAATGCAACTCCGCCGATAACAAGGACAGCTAGCAGGACAAAAGTGGAGTATTTCCACAAAGCGTCTTTCCTGATTTTTATTGTTCCGCTATCGTTATTTTGTTCTTCTTTCATTGTTTTTACCCCCTTTCATTTGTTGAATAGTACATACCTCACAAATTGTTAAATCCTTCGATATTTTAAATATTGCGAATCCTATGATTATGATTGCCAGGACCGAGATTTCTAGGCCTTTAAATGGGAGTAATGATATGAAAATTCCTCCTATTCCTAAGACAGCTATCAATCCAATTCCGCATGCTGCACATCCTGGGGCAAGAAGGGCGATAAATATTCCGACTGAACTTAATACCCCTGTCTTTTTGGACTTGTGTTTAGCATTTTTTATTTTAAAAGTTATTAAGGAGATTAAGATGCCTATTAATAACGACGAGAGAACCAGGGAAATATAAGAATGAAGCAAGGTTGATTTATGGAAATCAATTGATCCATTAAACAAATAGATTATTCCAGACAGCAAGCCGTAGTTTTTTAAAAATGAGGAGAGAGTTTGATAATTTTGAATTATCACATTTAATATGTAAAAGATTAAAGCTATTATTATTGTTAATATTGCATATCCCGGCTTCTTGAATACAGTTTTCCAAACGTTTATTATTTCATTCATATTATTTCTATTTTATGTTTAATTCCAAACCAAATTAAGATAAACGCTATTATGATGTAAATTGTAAGAATCACGGGATTATAGAATATTAAGAGAGAAAGGAGTTTTGTTTTAATTATATAATTCTGTCCTGATTCTGTTTGAATTTTTATAAAATAAGTGACTAGCAGAATCGCTAATATTGCTATGCCTATATAGAATGGGTATTTTGGTTTCATTCCTTTAATACAACTACGTTAGTCATTCCTCTCCTCTTTCTTTCTACTAACTTGTGACCTTCTAATCTATCAATTACCCTCGTCATTTTTGCCTTTCCGAATCCTGTTTGTTCGATTAAATCTGCTTGAAAGATTGCTTTTTTTTCCTTAACGAGATTAAATACTTTCTTTTCCTCGGGTTTTAACCCATTTAAGTCGTATTTCTTAGGTTTTTGTTTTTCTTTTACTTTCTTTACAATTATTCTTTCTTGTGGTTTTGAGAACACTAAGACCAGACCTATTATGACTAGTAAGGCTGCAATTGCAAAAGAAAGATAGGTTTGCTGGTCTATCGACTGATACATTGGACATGATGTTCCATGTTCTGTTGAACAAGTTGCGTCGACTATGTCTCTCATTGTGTTATTAAATAAAAATATTATAAATATTATTACGATTGCGATTCCGATAATTAAGTACCCAACTTTCTTATTTTCCATTGATTTTACTTGGAAACAGGCTTTAAGAAGTTTATGAATTTTCATGAAACTGGGGCGTGAAACTAGCCTCATAAGATTTAGAAAATCTTAACAAAGCAAGGGTTTCACTGTGTGAAACTAGTTTCACAAAAGCGCTTAAATAAAATCGATTCCTGGAAAACGCATGACTGAAAAAATGAATAAGGAGTTTGTGGCACAGATTGTTGTTATCTGTGTACTTGCGTTATTAATCTCATTTAACGTGGGAAGAATGTATTCTCCTGGATTATCTACAGGTATAAGAACAGTTTCTGCTTCTGATGTTATTCCTACTGGCATGCCTAGCATATATGGAGAAGAGCTAGGAATTAGTTATGATGATATTTCACCTAATGACCCTAGGTTGGCAGATGCTACTATTAATAAGATGAGTGAATATGAGGATACGCAGTTAAATGAGGAACAGATGACTCATTATATTAATATAGCCGGTTCTATCAGTTGCGAGTATTGTTGTGGAGCCGAATCTATTATATTTAGTAATGGAGAGAGAGCTTGCGGATGTGCCCATAGTTATGCTATGAGGGGATTGGCAAAGTACTTGTTAATCAATCATCCTGAGATGGGTGATGATGAAATTCTTACGGAACTGGCTAAATGGAAAACTTTGTTTTTCCCTGGAATAATGGAAGCTAAGGCACAGGCATTAAAAGATAATGGGATTGAGTTTAACTATATCAATCTCAGTAGTAATGCCTACAGAGGAATTGAGAAGGGACAAGGAAGTGGAGGCATGGTCGGAGGATGTTAAAATTTTTGACTGCTGGTTTGATGCTGATGCCTGGAGTTCTGGCTTGTGGGCCTCATGAAGAAGCTGGACATGGTTATAGTACGATGGGTCTTGGGTTTTCTGGAGGCTTATTTGGTTTTATTATACAAATTTTAATTATTGCTACCCTTGTGTTGGGAATATCATTATTGGTTAAGAATCTAAATATGAAAGGAGGGAAAAGATGAAAGTAAAAAAGAGCACTTTGTTGTGGGTTGTGATTGCAGTTCTTTTCATAGCTGTTTTGTGGATGACATTCCAAACAGGAAATGTTGATGTTGCTTCGCAAGCCGCTGAAACTACATCAAGATCTGCATCTGCTTATGGAAGTGGCATGGTAGGGGGTTGTTAAGATGAAAGGATTGTTTATTTTTATTGGTATTGCTATTTTATTAGTTGGAGCGTTTTTTGTGATTGGTGGAGGGATTACAGGTAATGCGGTTGGAACTGCATCTGCACAAGTAACAATGTATAAATCACCTACATGCGGATGTTGTGTGGGGCACGGAGGATATTTAGAGAGAGTGGGATTTGATGTTAATACAATTGCAGATGATGGAACTTTGGCAAAGGTTAAAGATGAGTTTGGTATTCCTGCAAATATGAGAAGCTGTCATACAGCAGTGATTGGAGATTATTTTGTTGAAGGGCACATTCCAATTGAGGTTATTGAAAAGTTATTAGCTGAGAAACCGGATATTGACGGTATTGCGTTGCCGGGTATGCCTTCTGGAAGCCCGGGTATGCCTGGTGTGAAGAGGGGAGACTGGGTAATTTATGCAATTAAAGATGGTCAAGTGATTAGAGAGTTCGTGAGAGTATGAGATATGAAAAACAAACCTACTGGATTGTGATATTCGCTCTGGTTATTGTTTTGTTTGTTAGCTATCTACCCAATAGTCATTCAATGAATCTGAGTGACATGAGTATGGAAGAAAAAAAAGAATTTCACATTTCTTTGAAGACAGACATACAAGAAGAGTTATTGGAGCAGAGCAGGTATAGATGTTGTTTAAAAAAGCCATGTACCTATTGTATTGAAAAGACACCAGGACATGGAGAGGGAGCAACATGTGATTGTTTGAGCGATATTGTGAATGGAAAACATCCGTGTGGTGAATGTATTGGAGAAATCTTAGAGGGTCATGGTAATCCGTATTTGAAAGAGTATTTCGCTGAAGCAATAGCTGAGGAAGTTGGCATGAATCATTTAGATGAAATACAAAAAATAATTGATGAGAAGTATGCTTAAAATGGAAAAAGATAACTCAATATTATATGGATTGTTAGCGGGAGCAGGATTACTAGTTTTTTATCTTGCTGTAGTTTCTGCTTTTCAAGGTATGGAATTCGCGTTTATTAATCTTAGAAGTCTTTGGTTTTTGGTATTTCCCTTGGCTATTGGATTTGGATGGCAGGTTGGACTATTTGCTTCCATAAAACACACAGCACAGATTAATGGTATTGTTGCAGGAACAGGGGCTGTTTCTGCCGGAGGGATGCTGGCTTGCTGTAGTCACTTTTTATTGAACATGCTCCCTTTTCTTGGAGCTGCTGGATTGGCAACTGTATTGATGGAATATCAAGCATGGTTTTTAGGTGTTGGTTTGCTGGCGAATGTTGCTGGGATTAGATTCATGTTAAAGCATAAGAAGAAAATGAAAAAGATGAAAGGAGGTTGTTGTAAATGAAGAAAGCTATTTTGTATATTTTAATTGCTATTCTGTTAATTGTAATAATTGTTATGACCTTCTTTCCTAATATGATTTATGCTTTTCAGCATGGGGTAACTGGAAACGTTGTTGCAGAAGATGCTGGAGATAAATGTACTCATCCAGAAGGAACTTCAGTAGAAGATTGGCAGACACATATGTCGCACCACCCGAATATCTATAGGGAATGTTTGGAGTGAGAGCGCAGCGTGGCTTGAGTTGTAAATGCCCCGTAGGACTAAAATTTAGTGCAACGATGCCGAAGGGAAAACCCTAAAAAATAGTAGATTTTTGGGGCGCCAAAAACTGAAAGTTTTTTAGCGAATCAAAGTTTTTGAGAATGTCGTTTTATACGATTTTGAAATAATATTTTTTTGGGTGGGCTATGTATTAGAGAGACGCGCGCTTTTTTTGTTTCTTTTTTCTAAAAAGAAAATGAGGAGTTCCGTTATTTTCAAAAAATCAGGCTACCGAAGGATTTTTAAAGTTTGAAAATATATTAATATTAATAACTGTCCCGTGTGGTTCGCCACATTGGGACTACTTTTTATTTAGTGCTTTTCTCAGATTAATTGAGCCATCGCAACAATTTCTCAATTGATATGAAGAGCTTTTTGGAAAAAAGGCATTGATTACTCTCTTTCCATTTTTTCTAACGAGATTTATAGCAGGAATAAAATCTGCATCAACAACACTATTCACTACTTTAGCCGAAATAATCCCCTCTAAATCAACATGGCTTATCAAAACAATTTTATCTTTATCAGTTAAATTTTTGACAAAATCAAAAAAACCTTCTTTCGCTTCCTATTTCAATCATTCCAACTTCTCCATAATAATGGCCTTGATATTTTTTTCCTTGCACAATGCAATAAACCTTTCAGCATCTTTTAAAGTTCCAGCAACACCCGCACCATAATGCATAGGTATCGCCAAATCAGGACTCAAAACACTGGCGGCCTCAGCCGCTTGCTCTGCAGTCATAACATACTTCCCCGAAACAGGCAATAAAGCTACAAACTTATTACCCTGTTTCCCATGTCCTGTAAGTTTATGCATCTCAGGAATAAAATCGCTATCTCCTGCATGATAAAAAACATTATTGCCTATTTTTATAACAAAGCCTATCCAGCCCTCTTCCTTAGGATGATAATCTTTTCTTATATTGTAAGCCGGCACTGCTTCAATCCTTATTTCGTCTAAATCTAATTTATATCCTGCTTCCACAATCTGCAAATCAATTCCTTCTATCTTTAATATTTTACTTTGAACATCCGCAGTACACACCACAACAGTCCCAGGTTCAACCAACTTTTCTATATCTTCAATACTACAATGGTCATAATGTCCATGTGTTATTAAAATCAAATCCACTTTCCCGATATCTTTAATCTTGTAGGGGTCTATAACAATCCTCTTTCTGTTTCTTATCAAAAATCCTGAGTGCCCCAAAAACTCTATATCTATATCTCCAATCTTCATATAAGTCCATATCAGAATCGATTTTTAAACTTAATTATGCCCTTGATTTTTCAATAAAACTTCAACTGGGTCTATCCTGATTAGGCCATGGAACATTACATTCCTGGAGATAGTTCGGCCTAGATTCTACAGTAGAAACCTTGCTCTTAGGATTCCGCACAACATTCAGAGTATATTCAATATGTGGCACTTGTTCATTCCACTTCAATTTCCTAGTAGCTACATCATTTATCATTTTCAATATCCCATATTCATCACTCTGTTGGTCATTAGGGCTCACCATCTTAACAGTAAGCAGAGAATTTGTCAAACCATGAACTCTAGCCTCTTTGCTTCCAATATCTTTATACTGCCAAAGTGTATATGGATATACTTCATCAATCTTTGAAATATATTGAGAATATCTATGGATAGTTTGACATAGTTTAAGCAATTTAGCATCAAATCCTGGATCATTTTGGTCCCCTAATCCTCCAACTAAAACCAAATCCTCTTTATTTGCAACAGGCATAATTGTAAAATCCATGCCTGGCCATCTTTCATGATAATGGTCTATCAAATCTAGTATATCCTTACAATTTCCTCCCCCTAAATATTCTCCTCCAGAAAACTTACAAGGAATCACATTATCATAATAAGACAATCTATAATTTACACCCCCAATCTTATCATTTTCAACAACTAGCTCTTCCCCATTCCACCCCCTTGTAATGGGACTTCCAGATTCTGGAATTATGGTAAATTTAGCACCGGGATGTTTGTACAAGATATCTCCAACTCTCCAAGCATTATACCAAGTTCCAAAACTTCCTGCAGAGCTTCCAGCCATTATAATTTCGGCTCTATCCAAATCAAAATCTCTCTCTTTGAGCAACTCAAAAGTCTTGTCCAGTCCAAGTTCTATATTGATACCACCATCATGAATAATACTTATGTACAATTTATCAATTATTATTCTTCCATCTTCTTCATGAGTCACTGTTCTAACATACGGATAATTTTTTTCTATCTCTTGAAAATTAATCTTATTATTAATCAAATTCTCATAACTTTTAACCATTCCAGTCTCTCCGGTGAAATCATATTCTATTGGCTCTGTCAATCTTCCAGAATGAAAATCTTGAGTACAATAAGGAAGAATAACCCAATTAGCATCTTTAACAAAATCATTATTATCAGGATGGTCTAAAAAGATAAAACTATTATCTTCATTAAATTGTTTTGGAGGATTAATCAATCCTAATGTGAAGCCTACATTTGTTCTGAACTTACCATCTTTGTCAACCATTGTATCTCCTCCTCCCGGAAGCCAAATCACCAATCTATTATTGGGCTTCCCATTAATCTTAGCAGGTCCTGCCGAAAAACCCATTACATATTCTTCTCCATTTCCACATTTGGCTCCTGAAACAGGAACTACTTGCCAATCTTCTCTCTGTCCTTCAACTATTGGAGGATTTGCCCCATTATTATCTTTTCCTCTTTTACCTCTCTTTACTCCAATAAAAACTAAACTAATTATAAGAATAATAAGAATTAAGACAACAATAATCCCAATATAAATCTCTTTTTCTTTCTTCTTCATACAATAATAAAATAAATTGTAGTTAAAAATCTTATGGATTATTTCTTAACTGGAAAAAAGAAAATAAATCATACCGCCTAAACAAGCCAAGCCATCTGACCAGTCTTTCCATGAATCAATCCAGGAATGCCATAAATATCAAAAAATCCAAAAAAAAATCCTAAATGCCAATTTTTTCTAGGTGTCTTCTTTACCATTCCAAACTCTTAATCTCAACATCTTCATAAACAATCACTTTCAATTCATAAAACTTAATTGTATCTTCAACTTGGTCATCAAAATACCTCAGCTGAAAATCTCCTGCATCTTCCTTTGCCTTAGGGTCATAAAGCTCTATCAGCATCTCCTTAGTGGTCTTATAATCCTCAAAAACATAATGAGCATCCACCACCAGTTCCTTTCCATTCACCTTCATTTTATCGCCTTTCACTATCTTGCCAATCGGCTTTGATGATTTTATCTTCATACTCTTCAGAGAAACAGATTATTTTTAAGCTTTGGGATTCTCCTAAAGCCATGGAAATACCAATATCTAGAATCAAAAAATTCTTACGTGTTTGAACTTTTGGATGCTCAGGTAACCTTGACATAAAAAGCCATAGGAGGATATAAAAAGTCTAAATTCGAGAAATGATAGAATGTAAACACCTAAATGGTAGCTAAAAAAGAAAGCTTGGAATTGATGACTGATAAAGAATTAGCCCAATTAGCCCAAAGAGTTGTTGAAGGAGATGATGAAGCATTTGATAGAATAATGCAGATTTATTCGCCATATTTTTACAAATTATGTTTAAATTTCGTACATTCTAAGGACAAAGCAGATGACATTCACCAAGAGGCTACAATAAAGATGTGGGAAAAAATGAGTCAATACGACTCCTCGAGAACCTTCATAAAATGGGCAACTGCGATTTATAAAAACACAGCAATAGACTATCTAAGAAAAGTCAAGTCGAGAAATAATATTCACTATGTAAACAACATAGATTTCTCAAGATATGCAACACCAGAACGAACAACCTCAATTTCAGAAGAGGAAAGGTTAGACCTGGAGAAGGGTATAACTTCATTACCTGAAACTCCTAGAGAAGTAATAACAGTTATCTATTTTAGAGGATACTCTTTATCCGAAACTGCCAGATTATTGGGAAAACCTGGCGGTACAATAAAATCAGCATTAAGTCGGGGTTTAAATAAATTAAGAGAGAAAAGTGAATTAGAAAAACAAATAGCTTAAATTCAGTTCTTCACAAAACTTTCTACAACTAAAATAGGAAACAAGAGAGTAGCATCCCCAAAAACTTTAACACTCTTAGCCTCTTTTTTGATTTTTCCCCAACATCTATAATCCACCTCTTCTGATGATTCTGGACAATGATAAGGCAAATCTCTAATCTTGTTAAAAACTTGAATGGTATCCATATTTTTTTGATAAACATTAAAATATTAAAAGGTTTTCCATTAGGGTTCTCAACTTTATTTTATTTAAACCCGGTTAGTTTCGTCCGAATACTTGCAGGGATTACATTTTAGTGCAACGATGCCGAAGGGAAAACCCTAAAAAATAGTAGATTTTTGGGGCACCAAAAACTGAAAGTTTTTTAGCGAATCAAAGTTTTTGAGAATGTCGTTTTATACGATTTTGAAATAATATTTTTTTGGGTGGGCTATGTATTAGAGAGACGCGCGCTTTTTTTGTTTCTTTTTTCTAAAAAGAAAATGAGGAGTTCTTATTTTGCTTCTTTTTCTAAAAGAAGATTATTCCTCTTCTTCAGAAGTGCTTAACATATTTTTTAAGAAATTTCCAAAATTTCCAGTTCTTTGGTTTTTTGCTTTTTCCAAAGAACCAACAGATTTTACTCTAATATAATCCTTAACATAAGCCAAAACTCCATAAACAAATTCTTTTGGAGATTCGGAAGTATAAAGTGGCTCAACTTTAAAAGAATCATCAACAAGCCCTTCTCTCTTTGCTTCTCTTTCAAATAATTTAAATTTCCAATATTGCGTTGGATTTGTTGCGATTTTCATATGATTAACTTTTTTTTCTTTTCAACTTTTTTATCGAATATAAAAAATTCTCTAAAGTATCTCTCGATTTTCCTTCAATAATAAAATCAGATGGTTTTAATCCATAGTGTTCTCTTAATTCTTTGTAAATTGAATATTGCTGTGATTCCTTTTCTGGTCGCCCTCTTTCATCTCTTTGAATTTCCCCACTAACAAGAACATAAGGTTTTGGTTCTTTTGTATGGGAGTGGCTTCTCATAACGGTTCCAACTCTTTTTTGGTCTGCTTCTAAAGTTCCTGTTGGAATAACTAAAGATTCAAGAGATTTATTTACAACAAATAAAATAAGAGAAGCCATAAAGAAAGTTAAGCTAAAAACAAAAAATAAAATATTCTTGATTTCTATATTAGTTCCGATAACTGCTCCTGTAAAAATTATATCAACAGATAAAAATAGAAAAACAAATCCTACAAGTAATAAAACTAAAGACAACTTCTTCATAATATTTTTATGAAAAGAGGATATAAAAAGATATTTAAAACAAAAAGAGATTGTGTTTTTATGAAAAAGAGATTTCAAAGAAAAATATTATCAACTTTTGCATTTTCTGTAGTTGCATCAGTTTTAATGATTGTTCACGGAATTTTTTTAGATTTAGATTTTGCTCAAATAAAAAGATTAAGTTTAGAAGGTTTTGCATTTACTTTTGTATTGGTCTTTATTGGTTTGCTTATTCTTGAAAAAATATTCAATCTTGAGGAAGACGAAGAAATTATTAAAATAAAAAAAAGATTGAATAAGATAGAAAAGAAAAAATAATTCTCGGCGTGAGCCGACTATTTGTCCGAAGGACTAAAAACCTCTCAGATTAAATGAAAAATTTGGGTGAGTGATAACGAACCTCTTAACCATTGTTAGAAAAAGTGCGAAGCATTTTGTTGTTTTTCTCGTCGGTCGGATAAAAGAAGTTTTTTCCTTTATTTTTGAGGCGACAATCTGCTATTTAGGGGCGGTGGTCGGGGGTTTCAGAGTTCACTTTAATTGAAATGAATCGCGGTTATGTCTGGGTGAGCGTAGCGAAAGTCTGCAAGACGGCACCGAGCACCACAACGAAGTGAGGAGCGGAGAGTTAAAATCACTTTTCAGGGCGGGCAATGTATTAGAGAAGTTGTTGTGTATTTTTGTTTTCTTTTTCGGAAAAAAAGAGATTTTCAAGAAACCGAAAGATTTTTATAGTTATACAAGTATGTATACCCATGCCACAAGAAACATTAAGAAAAAACATTTTGCACTATCCACAATTAGATACTATTCTAATGGTTGAGGAATTTATTAGAGATAACTCTGGAGAATATAAGAAAAAATCTCTCTGGGAAGCTCTGCCTAGAAAGATGATTTATCAGACTTTTTGCGTGATATTTGACTACTTACTAGAATCTGGAAAAATAACACAAGACAAAGAGGGTTGGGTTGTTTGGATTTGGAATCCAGAATTAGTAAGAAAATATCTTTCTAAATCCTATTTATCAAGATGAAATCGCAAATAAAATTTGCTGAAGAAAAATTGAAAGAAAGTTTTGAGAGACTTAAAGATTCAAAAACAGAAGATAAAAAACTTTACGAGTGGATAAATAGAGCATTAAATGATTTAGAAGAAAACGCTTTTTGTGGAATAAGAATACAAAAAAGATTAATCCTGAAAGTTTACATTGAAAAATATATCATTGATAATTTATGGAAATATGACTTGCCCAAAGGTTGGAGATTGATTTATTCTGTTGCAAATGGGGAAGTTTGTGTTTTATCCATAATTCTTGAATGGATAGACCATAAAGATTATGAAAGAAGATTTGGGTATTAATCTTGTTCAAAGAAGATTTAAGACACGAGTTTATTTCCTCACAAAGTAGTCTGCAGACAATTTTGAAGAAAGCTGGAAGGAAAGCAGAGATTGAAAGGGTTCATCCACATATGTTAAGGCATAGCTTTGTCACTCATTTGATTGAAAATGGATATGCGGTGAATGACGTTCAGGTACTATTGGGGCATAAGAGCCCTGAAACTACAATGATTTCCCTGCATGCTTCTGGGAACATGATTAATGTTAGAAGCCCCTTGGATTAACTTGTGAAACTAGTTTCACAATAACCAATATATATTAGAATTCATAAATAATAGCATGAAAAAAGTAATCCTGGTTTTGATGTTTGTTCTCTTGATAGGGGGAGTAATGGCTCATGGGGAGGAAACTTTTGAGGAAGCAGAAGAAATAATCATACAGAAAATATCCTGTGATGAGCTGACAGAGAATCAGTTGGAGGTTTTGGGAGATTATTACATGGAGCAGATGCATCCTGGAGAGTTACATGAGATAATGGATGAAAAGATGGGGGGAGAAGGTTCTGAATCATTAAGACAGGCTCATATCAATATGGCTCTAGCGTTTTATTGCGGAGAGCATGATGAGTTTTCTGGAAGTATGATGGACGTTATGATGGGAAGGACAGAAGATAATAGTTATGGAATGATGGGAGGCTATGGAATGTATGGATTTAATTGGTTTAGGATTATTATACAACTGGCAGTCACTACCCTGTTAGTCTTATTAATTATCTGGTTTATCAGGAAGCTAAATGAAAAACCAAAAAAGAGAAAGAGAAAATGAAAAAGAATCTTGTTTATTTGATATTAGGAGCAATTATTATTATGGCTGTTGGCGTAACCTTTGTTGATTTTGATAATCAGATTGTTTCTGTTAATAGTGAGGAGTTTGCTAATCTAATAGATGCTGCATTTGTTTTACAAGTACATGAGCCGTATTATGGAGAGATAGAAGGGACTGATTTAGTTGTTGAAGATTGGGATAATCTGGACTCTTATATAGATAAGCTTCCCAAGGATAAGAAGATTGCAATTTACTGCCGTTCGGGAAGAATGTCAGGAATTGTTGCAGAGCAGTTAGCAGAGAGGGGTTATGATGTATATGATTTAGAAGGGGGAATGAATGCCTGGCAGGAATCGGGCAAGGAGTTAATAGTAAGATGATTGGATTTTCTAAGAAAACGAATTTAGGATTTGAGGAGGCAGAGAAGAAAGTTAGGCAGGAGCTAGAGAAAGAGGGATTTGGTGTTCTTACAGAGATTGATGTTTCTGCTGTATTAAAGAAGAAGCTGGATAAAGATTATGGTAAATACAAGATTCTTGGAGCTTGTAATCCTCCTTTTGCCTTTAAGGCTTTAGAAGCTGAAAAAGAGATTGGGCTTTTATTGCCTTGTAATGTTATTATTTATGAGAATAATGGTGTAAATGTCTCGGCTGTGAATCCAATGGAGGCTATGGAGATGATTGAAAATGAGGGATTAAAAGGGATTGCAGAAGAAGTTTCAGAAAAACTGAAGATGGTGATTGAGAGGGTTTGATTTTTATAGTTTCGGATATTAATGATAAGATGAAAAAAGCGATAATAGATATAGAAGGAATGCATTGTGCTTCATGTGCTGCCAACCTGGGAAAGAGTTTGAAAAAGGTTAAAGGAGTTAAAGATGCTAATGTTAATTTAGTTGTTAAGAAAGGATATTTGGAGTTATCAGGAAAAGTAAAGGAAGAGGATTTGAGGAAAGCAGTTTCTAAGGTTGGAAATTATAAGATTGCTAATATTGATTATGAAAATTATGGTAAAGACGATAAAGAAAATAATTATCGCAATACTATGGGTGGTGGGGAGAGAGATGATAATCACAAGATGAATCATGATGGGCACGATATGAGGGGCGGGATGAATCATGGTAAACACACAGGACATGAACATGGCAGTGTGGATGAAAAAGAAATAAAATCATGGAAGAGGAAGATGTGGATTGCATGGCCTATTACAATTGTGATAATGTTTGTCATGTTTTCTGAAAGGCTTTTTGGTCTAAGGCTGTTTGAGGAGAATATTATAGTTATTGTTTTGCTTATATTGAGCTTTCCTGTTATTTTTATTCTTGGCTGGCAAACATTAAAGGGCGGTTTGAAAGGATATATTAGTTTCTATTTCAACATGGATTCACTAATCGGCTTGGGAACTGTTATTGCTTGGCTTACAGGAATACTGGCTTTATTTGGCATCACGCAGGACTTTTCTGGTATCTCAGCTATGATAATGACTTTCTTCATTACTGGAAAGTATGTTGAAGTAAAGGCAAGAGGGCAGGCAGGGCAAGAAATTAAAAAATTGTTGGAATTGGGTGCTAAGAAGGCAAGAATTATTAGAAATGGAAAGGAAATAGGGATTGATATTTCAGAAGTTAAGGTGGGAGATATTATGATTGTTAAACCAGGAGAGAAAATCCCGACAGATGGAATTATTGTTAAAGGAGAAAGCAGTATTGATGAGAGCAGTGTTACTGGAGAATCAGTTCCTATTGATAAAGTTCTTGGAGACAAGGTTATAGGAGCAACTGTTAATCAGGATGGTATTTTAGAAGTAAAGGCAGAGAAAATAGGAAGAGATACTTTTTTATCTAATGTGATTAAACTTGTTGAGAATGCTCAAGGAAGCAAGATTCCAATTCAGGCATTTTCTGATAAGATAACTAATGTGTTTGTTCCTGTGATTTTAGGATTGACAATATTAACCTTTGTAGGATGGTATTATTATACGGGAGATTTGAGTCGGGCTATTGGTGTTGCTATTTCTGTTTTAGTCATAGCTTGTCCTTGTGCTCTTGGTTTAGCAACCCCAACAGCGTTAATGGTTGGCTCTGGAATAGGAGCTAAAAGAGGGATATTAATCAGAAAGGGAGAGGCAATTCAGACTATGAAAGAGGTAAAAATAGTGATGTTTGATAAAACAGGAACAATTACAAAGGGGAAGCCTGAAGTTGTTGATATTTATTCACTAGTAAAAGAGAATTATCTGATGGAGGTTGTTGCATCCATAGAAAAGCAGAGCGAACATCCTATTTCTCATGCAATTGTGGAAAAAGCCGGCTTGAAGAAGTATAAAGAGGTTTCAGGGTTTAAGATATTAAGAGGCAGAGGAGTTACAGGAGTTATTGGAAAGAAGAAGATTTTGATAGGAAATAGGACTTTGATGGATGAGAACAAGGTTAAACTAGATAAACTTGAGAAGAAAGTTAAGGAATACGAATCTAAAGGGCAAACAACTATGATTGTTGCTGAAAATAAGGAGGCGATTGGTGTTATTTCGGTTGCGGATGATGTTAAGGAAGATTCCAAGGAAGCAATAAAGGAACTGCATGATTCGGGATATAAGACAGTTATGATTACAGGAGACAATGAAGCAACTGCTAGGGCCATTGCTAAGAAGGTTGGGATTGATGAAGTTATTGCTAACGTTCTTCCGGAAGATAAAGTTAGAAAAGTAGAAGAATTACAAGAAAAAGGAATGGTGGCATTTGTAGGAGATGGTGTTAATGATGCTCCTGCATTAAAACAGGCAAATGTCGGGATTGCTATGGGTACCGGGACGGATATTGCAATAGAGGCAGGAGATATTGTTCTTGTTAAGGGTTCCTTACAAGGAGTTGTGGGAGCTATCAATTTATCAAAAGCCACGTTCAAAAAAATAAAGCAGAATTTATTCTGGGCTTTTGGATATAATGTTATTGCAATACCAATCGCCGTAGCAGGATTTCTAAATCCTGCGATTGCTGAGATAGCGATGGCTCTTTCTAGTGTCACTGTTGTGGGGAATGCTAATTTGTTGAGGAAAAAGAAGATTTAGTTAGATTTATAATATTTGATTTGTAAATAAAGGTATGAAGAAATCATTTCAGAAGATGTTGCCCTGGTTGATTGTTGCTTTAATTATAGGAGTATTAATTGGTTGGACGATTAAGAGTGGCGGATGCGGGGTTTAGGAAAGTTATTATACTTGATTTCCCTTTCAGTTTATGGATAAAAAGATTATTTTCCTGTTCGTTATTTTAGGGATTTTGGTTGTTGCGTTGGCTTTGTTCATTGGGTATTCTACGGAATCTGATAATGAAAGAGTTGATAATGGAAATGGATGTATTGAAATTGGATGTCCTAGTGCTGAATATGTTGGGAGCATTAATTCTGATAAATATTATCCCTGTGATTGTAGATATGCTAAAACTGTAAAATTAGAAAATATTGTCTGTTTTGATTCAGACCAGGAAGCTGTTGACAAGGGTTATGAAAAGAGTGATTGCTAGAATCCGAGGATACCTAATCTATACAATGCTGAGCCAACCCATAAGATTAATAGAAGATACAAGATAGCCCACCCTTTTGAAGCAGAGAAATGTTTTACGAATCCTTTTCCTAGATTCTTTTTATACCATTTAGAGAAAAATAGAATTGTTATAGCCGCTACAATGCTGTCTATCAAAAATAAGTACCAGATTATTGATTCTATTGAAATCATTTTTTCCTTGTTAGCTGTACCCGAGCCATTAAGATAAATCCTGCTCCTAGTCCTATAAACATTCCTGCAACTAATTGGTCGTATAGGAACCCAAGGCCCATCCCTAAAATCAAACCACCAGGGATAAACAAGCCAGACGCATCACCCTGTTTCTTTTTCATGTTGTAAGAAAGGGAATTTTGTATATAAAAGTTGTGGAACCAGTTTCACAAACATTATTAAATAGTCTTTTTTATTAATGCTAGAATGGTATTGTGTATAATTGCTCTGCCTGTATTTGCAATTTTAGGATTATTTAGTGTGAAGTATAGGCAGCTTGCTAGTGAAAGTTTGGATTGTATGTTTAGGACAGTTACATTTAGGCGATGTCAATTGGGATTGGATGATAGGATAAAATCAGATTTGACAGGGAAATTGATGAAAAGATCTCCTGCTCTTGCTCGATTTTTCTATAATTATTATAAATTGATTTCGTGGATTGTATTGGTATTATTTATCTGGAGTGCTTATGCTACGGGAGTAGGATTGTATAACTATTATTTATATGGGAATTGTAATGGTCCTGATTCTGATGGCTTTTGTTTATTAAACCCAACGGGAAGCAATAGTGGTACATCGAAGATTATTGGAAGTATCCATGGAGAAGTAATCTTACCAGTAGTTGAAGAGGATGATTATATTTTTGGGAATCCTGAGGCTGAATTAACAATAATAGAGTTTGGGTGTTATAGATGTCCCTATACTAAACAAGCAGAAAGTATTGTTGATGAAGTTTTGGAATATTATAATGGTAGGGTTAATTTACAATTTAAGAGTATTTTATTAGAGCATGAATTGAGTTATGAATCTGCTTTGGCTGCTAATTGTGCTTTGGAACAAGGGAAATATGAGGAATATCATGATAGGTTATTTGAGGAGCAAGAGATGTTGAATTATCTGGATTTTGTTAGAATTGCTAATGATATTGATTTGGATTCCGAACAATTCAATGAATGTCTTGAAAGCGAAAGATATGAGGACGAAATTAGAGCAGACCACCAGGCAGGGATTGATGCGGGCATTCAGGGAACACCGACATTCTTTATTGGGGATGAGGTTATAGTCGGACCAAAACCTTTCAAGACGTTTAAGACAGTGATTGATAGGCAGTTATGATGAATAAAAATATGGAAGAAGTTAAAATGGGTTCTCCAAAAGGGGAGATTGTAGAGACGGTTCATTATTCAGAGGAAGAAGTTGACAGGCTTGCTGTTCTTTGTCCTGGGTTTTTAGATTCTAAGGATTATGCTCATCTGGTAGAATTGGCTAAAGTTTTAAGCCGAAATTGATATGATGTAATAAGATTTGACCCTATAGGAACATGGGAAAATGAAGAGGAGATTGATGATTACACAACTACCCAATACCTGGAAGACATAAGAAGAGTTATTGATTTCATGAAAATCAAAAAGAATTACAGGAAAATTCTTATTGGTGGACATAGCAGAGGTGGACAAGTTGCGTTTTTATAGGCTACAAGGGATAAAAGAATTTCCATGGTTTTGGGGATTATGCCTTCGTCAAACCAAACTAAATCTGGAAAGATAATTGAAGAGTGGAAAGAAAAGGGGTTTAAGATGTCAACAAGAGATTTACCTAATGATAAAAATAAAAATAGAAAATATAGGGTAAAATTTTTCCATATTGAGGATTCACTTCAGTATGATGTTGTCGAGGATGCAAGAAAAATAGAGGTTCCTGTAATTTTTATAGCAAGAGAATTAGATACCACCTGCCTTCCAAAGTACGTGAAGGAAATATATGATAATGCCAACGAACCAAAGAAATTTATCCTAACGCCTGGGATTGGACATGATTATTGTTAGAATACAGATGAAATAAAAATAGTTAATGGAGAAATTTTGAAGGCAATTCATGAATTGATAAAATATTAAAAACCCCAATTTCTTTTAAATAGTATGTTTGGATTCAATCCTGAAAAAGCAAGGAAAGATTTTCCTATTCTGGAAAACATGAAAGGGGTGTATTTTGATAATGCGTGCATGTCTCTTAGACCTAAGTCTGTAATAGAAAAGATGAATGAATATTATTTGCAATATCCTGGATGTGGGGGGAGGAGTGAACATAAGATTTCTAAGAGAGTTGGGGATGAAGTGGCTAATGCTAGAAGAGAAGTAAAGAGGTTGATTAATGCTTTGAGTGATAAAGAAATTGTGTTTACAAAGAATGCTACGGAGGCAATTAATTTAGTTGCTAATGGATTAAAATTGAAGAGGGGGGATGAAGTTATTATTTCTGATAAGGAGCATAATTCTAATTTACTTCCTTGGTTGAAGTTGAAAAAGAAAGGGATTAAAGTTAAAGTTTGTGAATCCAAGGCTGATAATACATTTAATCTGAAGGCTTTTGAGAAATGTTTTTCAAAAAATACAAAGATAGTTAGTGTTGTTCATATTTCTAATTTGGATGGTGTTGAAAACCCTATTAAAGATATAATCCGGGTTGCGCATAGGAAAAATGTTCCTGTATTACTAGATGCTTGTCAAAGCGTACCTCATAAAAAGATTGATGTTAAATCATTGGATGTTGATTACATGGCTTTTTCGGGACATAAGATGTTAGCACCATCAGGAACGGGAGTTTTGTATGCTAAGAAAGAGTTATTGGAGAACCTGGATTCTTTTATTGTTGGAGGAGGAACTGTTTATGATTCTACATATGAAGATTATAAACCAGAAGAGATTCCTCAGAGATTTGAAGCAGGATTGCAGGATTATTCTGGAATCATTGGTTTGGGGGTGGCCTGTAGGTATTTGAGAAAGATTGGAATGAAAAATATAGAGGGGTATGAAAGAAGATTGAATAAAATTTTAACAGAGGAATTGAGGATGATTGTTAGTATTATTGGGCCGGAAGATGCCGAATTAAGGAATGGGATCTTTTCATTTAATGTGCCTGGAATGAAACCATTAATTGCTGCTAAGATGTTGGATGGGGCTGGGTTCTATGTCAGAGGGGGAGCACATTGCGTTCATTCATGGTTTAACAAACATGAGATGGAGGGATGTGTTAGAGCTTCATTTTACTTTTATAATACTGAGGATGAAGCAAGGAGATTTGTTGAGGCCGTTAAGAAGATTGTGAAGATGGTTAAGTAAGGTTTAAAAGATATAATTTCTTAGATAAATCATGAATTGGACAACGTTGGCTGGATTCTCTGGGAAAGAAATTATTGCAGGTGGGATTTTAGGTGCTTTGATTGCCCTAGGAATTGTATTTGCAATTTTGGTGGTTGCTGCACTTTATATTTATGGTGCGTGGGCTTGGATGACTATTGCGAGGAAATTAAAACATAAATATCCTTGGCTTGCATGGATTCCAATTGCTAATCTTGCTATGATTCTTCAGTTAGGGGGATTTCATTGGGCTTGGATTTTCCTAATATTGTTTCCAATAGCTGGATGGATTGCATTATTAGTCCTTGGAATAATTGCTACATGGAGGATTTTTGAGAAAAGAAATTACCCTGGTTGGTTTAGTCTTTCGATTATAATACCTGAAATTGGATTTGTCTTGTATATGGTTGCGATAGGATTTGTTGCCTGGATGGACAGAAAGAAAAGGCTTTGATTTTACTTTCATAAATTTTATAAAATAGTATTTTTAGGGGTTGGTATGAATCGAAAAGGAGTTGCCCCTGCTTTGATTATTGTTGGTGTTTTGGTAGTTCTGGCTCTAGGCGGATATGCTGTTATTAAGTCGGGCGAACCTCAAGCAGTTGAAGGGCAAGAGGTTGATGTTAAAGATGTGCAAGGAGCAGGAAACCCTATTGTTAGAAGTGGAAATGTTATAGAAGTAACTGATTCTTGGTTTAGCCTTAAGGAGCTAGAAGTTGGTGTTGGTGATAGCGTTACATGGGTTAATAAACAATCAAGAGTGAGCTGGCCTGCAAGTGCTATGCACCCTACCTATACAGTCTATCCAGAATCAGACATAAAAAAGTGTGGGACACAGGAAAAAGATGAAACATTTGACGCATGCAAGGGGCTTGGATTTGAGGAAAGTTATCAGTTTACATTTAATGAAGTTGGAGAATGAGCATATCACGATCATCTTATGCCTAGCATGTTTGGTAAGGTAATTGTTAAGTAATAAGAATTAGATTTATATATCTCGGTTTGTTGTTTCAAAAATGAATAAGAATGGAGGACTTGCAGGGGCTGTTGTGTTGGTTGTTTTAATAGCTATACTTATTGGATCTTTATGGTTTTTGTACCAAAATCTTCCTGGAAGCATTCAAGAACTAAAACCTATTGGAAACGGTGGAGATGACAGTATAAGGAGAAACGTAGATTATGACACTGGCAACTTTACGGAAAGTGGGCAATTCTACCCAAACATGAGATTTGCAGATAGACAGATAAGTTACAATGTAGCGGATGAATGTGATGATAAGAAAAAGAGAGAGGTGGATGAAGCCTTTGACACGATTGAGGATAATACTGTTTTAAGATTTATTAGAGAGGGAAATTCAGCTCAGATAAAGGTTCTTTGTTCGGAAGATGCTCCAGAGCCTGAAGGAGAGGGGCATTTTGTCGCTGGAGAGGGAGGGCCAACGGAAGTTATCAATACAACTCTTTATTCGGTAATTTTTGCAGGGCAAATGTCTTTGTATAGGGATGATAAATGTGATACACCTCACATTGCACTTCATGAAGGCTTGCATGTTCTGGGATTTGACCATAATAATAATCCAAAAAGTATTTTATATTCTACCTTGAATTGCGAACAGGAAGTTGATGACTACATATGGAGAGAAATAAATAGAATTTATGAGGATCCTGGTCTGGCAGATTTAAAGATTACAGATGTTGTTGCAACTAAGGCTGGAAGATACTTGAATTTTGATATAGAGATTGTTAATCAAGGATTGATACTTGCAGACGATGTTAAGTTAACTGTGTATGGTGATGATGATGCTATTGAGTTTAAGGATTCTGAATCTGGAGTTACTCTACATTATATAGAAATCGGAGACATTAAAGTTGGAACAACTTATACATTGAGAGTTGATAATGCTAGGATGTCTGGGAGGGGAGTAGAAGAGGTTAGGTTTGTTGTAGATGTTAAGAATGAAATAGATGAATTATTTGAGGACAATAACGATCTTACATTGACTGTTTAGCTGAGTTAAGTTCTTCCTCAACTTTTCTATCCTTTTTGCCAACTTGGCGTTGACTTATTCTTTCATAAAAATTCGAGAAAAAACTCATATTTAAATCTTTCTTTTGTTGTAATTATATAGTAATTAATTATATGGTTATTCTAAAGCAGATAATCATTTAAAGAAACAATTTGTTTGATTTCAATGAATAATGAGAGGTTAAAAGAGATTGTTAATCGGTTTAATGAGAATAGCGTTGTTGTCCTGGGGGATGTTGTGATAGATAGTTATGTTTATGGAAAACCCAGAGGGCATAATCCTGATAAAGATGGGAAGCCATTGATAACAGTTCAAAAGGAAAGTTTGTTTTTAGGGGGAGGAGGCAATTCTGCTGCAAATGTGGCATCTTTAGGCGGGAGTTGTGTTTTTTACACTGCTGTTGGAAATGACAGTAATTCCGAAATTGTTAAGGGTATTTGTGAAAAAAACGGAATAGTTCCCTTTTTTGTCAGGGAAGGAGACACCATTGTTAAGAGAAGAGTATTAACCAACGATGGTGAATATATGGCAAGAGTCGATCATGGAGAACAGGATTTAAACGATTTGTCAGAAGAATCCAAGAAACAAATCTTAGAAAATATAAAAGAAAAAAATCCTAAGGTTATCCTATTATCTGATTATAATAAAAGATTGTTTAGAGGGAATTTAAGTGAAAGTATTATTGCGTATGCCAAAAGAAATAATATCAAAGTTATGGTAGACCCAAAGCCGGTTAATAGCAATAAATTTAAAGGCTCTTTTCTTTTTTGCCCCAATTTGAAAGAAGCTAAGGAAATGATAGGAGACATTAATGATTTTGAGGAAATTGCTAAAAGAGTCAGGGAAAAATCTGGATGCGAGAATGTTATTGTAACTTTGAAAGATAAGGGGTTAATTTGCTATGATGGTTGGGAATGCAAGATTATTCCAAGTTATGCCAGAAATGTTGAAGACACGATGGGGGCTGGAGATACATTGAAGGCGGGAATCGCTCTTGCTTTGGCGGCAGAAGCAAATATCTTTGATGCAGCAGAAATTGGAAGTCATGCTGTTGCAATCGCTGTAGAAAGAAAAGAGACAACGGTTGTTAAATATCAGGAATTATTAGATAGAATTGAGAAAGAATTATAAAAATCCCCTCACCAAGAGTCGAACTTGGGTAACTCGGGTTCTGCAATGTTCTAACGAACACACACTGCTTGCGTTTCATCCTTTTCCCGAGGGAATGTCCACGCTAATCCTCTACAGCCGAGTGCTCTACCGTTGAGCTATGAGGGGATGGTTTAATTAGATTGAAAGGGTTTTAAAAGGTTGTGCTGTCTAATTTGGATTATATTTCTTAGCTTCCTGAGATAAGGCACTACAGAAATCTGAATGAATTCTATCCATTAAAGTATTTCAAATTTGTAGTATTCCAGCCCTTGCTTCTGACACGTCTTGGTCATTTAAATCGTAAAGTCCATCTCCAGATATCATATATGCTTTTGTGATTGAACTCTGTGTGATTCTCAATCCTTCTTCAATTTCTGCGGTTTGTTCTTCGAAGGTTTGTTCTTCAAAAGGTTTTCTTGTCATGCAAATCTGAGAAAGGGAGTGTTCTTAAATCTTTAACTCCCTTCTGCAGCAAAGCTTGTTTTGTTGGATTGTGTTACATATGGGGTGTTGTTAAATTTATATGATGCTGTTGCTACAGGAAGCTCGAATGTTCCAACAACTTTTATCTTTGAATAGATTAGATAAGAAAATGTTCTTTCCTCCCCTGCGTTCAACCTGGAAATATTCCAATGAACTGTTCTAGATTTCTCATCAATCTTATCTGGTTTTGTTCCAAATTTTTCGTGTATTTTCGTCATTCCGGGAATTCTATCTGTTATTTTGATGTCTTCCAGTCTCTTTCTTGCTCTTGCTTTTACTCTTACCTTGAGTGCAAATTCTCCGCCTTTTGTTTTGACAAAAGAGATTCTCTTTTTGAGAATTAGATTTGACCTGATATAGAATTTCGCCACAACTATCACAAGAATTACCAATATGATTATTAAAAGAGGGATTGTGTAGTTAGTGGTTGTCGTTATTCTGATAGACTCATTTGGTTTTAGACTTCTAGACCATGTGTATTCAACTAGTAGTCCTGACCTTTCAGTAGTTTGAGGGATTTCAGAGTGGGTTGTAAATAACCTTGTTAATACATTTTTAGTTTGAGTTATTGTTGCGATTGTTGGTACATTTCCTGCATTTGTTTTCTCGGTTATTGTTGTTCTGCTTATTATTCCGGATGTAGCCTGTGCTGAAATTATTCCATCTTTTTCAAGATAATTTATTTCCGCTTCTGTTAGAGATTCTGCTCCTAGATATGAAAGAGATATTTGATAATTGTAATCGTCAGCCTCAAGGTCTCTTATATCTTTAGTTATCGGTATTTCCAGTTCAATTTGTTCTTGTGGATTTAGGGATATTGTTTCTGAATATTCGAAGAATCTCGATTCCAATTGGAGAGAGATATCTTTAATTTCTCTTTCTTCCTTGTTTTTTATCACTAATGTTGCTGTTTCATCATCTGGAAGAATAATTAATGGTTGAAATTCAAGAAGTTCCGATAGTGAGACTATTTTTAATCTTAAGGAATTCCTGTAGGTCCCTGGCTGTTTTCCTGCGATTCTGTATTCAAAAGAAAACCATCCTTCATTCTCTTCCATAACCTTTCTAGAAGGGGTGGCAGTTATCATTATCTCATTAGTAACTTCATATGGAATCCTAAACTCTTCGGGATTAATTTCTACTCCAACATAGCTGAATATTTTAAACTCTGTGCTAGTTAAATCGTTGTTTGTGATTTTAAGCTTGTATACTGCAGACTCATTTAGCTCTTTAATTAAAATATTGCTGATTTCTGTACCTTGGGCCTCTATATCCAGGGCAGATATTACGGCTAAATTAAGCAATAATAAGAGCGTTACAATCGCCAATTTTTTCATTAGAATTGAAATTATGGGCAGTATATAAAAATATATGTTCTATCTTATTTTCTTGCTTCTAAATCAAAGAATTTCTTTATATCGTTCTTCAAATCCTGAACATATTTCATGGTCTTAATTTCCATTGCCTCAGTTCTTGAAGGAATAATATATTTTTGATAAAGTTCCTTGAAGAATTTTTGTAATCCTGAATGTTCCCACTTGCTTGAATAATCTTTGACAAGAACTGCCTTAAATGTTATTTCGAGTTCCTGGAATTCGTTGGTTTTTAGTCTTTTCCCATCCACTTCTATTTCTATTGTCTTCATGCCTCTTACCTTTGTGACCATTTCTATTTCAGCCCTAAAGTAATCCGTCAGCTCCTTTTTTGATTCCCATTTTATTTCTAAATCTTTTACATCACCGTTTATCTTTTCGTTATATTGTTTTTCGGTTATGCTGAAGTCCTCTGCCCCAAGCCAGCGATACATAAAATTATAGAATTCTCTGATATCTCCAATTCCTTTATGTTTGAAAACTTCCTTAAGTACTGTGTCTTTCTCAGCCATCTTTTATTAATTAGATTGGAAAAGATTGTATATAAATGTTATCAGTTTTCTAGAATAGTTATTCTATCAGCTCTTTTATTGCCTTCAATAATTTCTGAGGTGGAATAGATTTCTTCTGAAAGGGACCTATACGCGAAACGTGCTCCAGGATAATCTGTTCCCGGTCCATATATTTGCAACAAGTTTCCTTGTAGGAAACTAATGCTTGCTTCTTCCCCAATATTCATTAACTCAGAACAAAGTTGCTTTTTGGTTTTTGTAGGAGAATCAATTATGTTTAGAGTTATTTGCTTGTCTGGAAGCACAAACCCCATGGTTACAGTTAGTGCTAAAATCGTTCCTAGTTCAAACAATTTTGTCCTATTTCTCATAAATTTAGTCAAATCCTGACTTTATAAAAGCTAATATAAATTTTCCCTGCAGGCAGGGCATAAAAATCTGTCTTCTACTCTTAATAATTCTGAGTATTCACCACATTCTTCGCACATTCCATCGCTTTGCGAAGAATCAAGGGATAGTTTTTTGAGCTTCCGAGATTCTTCTCTTATTGAAAAAACCTCTCCAAAGCTGGTATAAATGGAAGGGTCAATTGCCAGGATGTCTTTTAAGGTTATAATGCCTACAACTCTTCCTTTTGACATTACAGGAAGCCTTCTAAAGCCTACTTTTTTCATTTTTTTAATGGCCTCGTTTACGTCAGAGGAGGGCTTTGTTATAGCGACTTTTCTTGTAGCTATATCGATTGCCTTCACCTTATTTAAATCGATATTTGACTTTTTTGTTATTGTCCATAATATGTCTCTTTGGGTTATGATTCCTAGAAGTTTGTCTTTTTTTGTGACTAACAGGGAATTGACTTTTTGCTTAACAAACTGCTTTGTGCAGGCTAAAAGATTCGTATCAGGTGATACAGAAATGAACTTTCTCGTCATGACGTCCCCAACAGCTATCTTCTTGAACATCTACCCTCTATTATCATCTATTATTAAAGAATATATGTTATATTAAAATTGTGGTGGAGTAGATAAATGCTTAAAAGGCTGTTTTAGAGGCTCTGGCTTACAAAGTTCTCCGATTGGAAAACTGGGCTTATTACCTCTCTTGCTAGAGCATCCTCTTCTATTTGCTTTATTAAACCAAATAAAGGTCTTTCTTCTGCCATACAGATGGAGATTTTAATGGAGATTTAAAGGTTTTTATTGGATTGGCTTTGTTAAATAAGTCTTCTTTTTAGCCTACTTTTTTATTCTTAACTTTCACAATCTTCATATCAATAGGTGCCATGATAAATTATATAAGTGTATCGATACCATAATTTATATGAGAGAAGAATTAGAGCTATTGCAAAAACTCGCAAAGCGAACTAAAACCTGTTATAATGAAAAATTTATTTATAGTTTAAACAATGGAGTTGCAGATTTAGATGATTTAATTAATGGAGGTTATATGAGAACTGAGAATATTGTTAGTAAAGGTAATGAAGAAAAATTTTATAAAATAACTCTTAAAGGTTGGGCCTTTGTAAATCAGTTAAAAGAAAGGAAAAGTCAAATAAAAAATATGAAATGGCAAATTGGTCTAACAATAGCCGTTTTAGGCTTAACTTTAATGGGTTTAGTTGTTTCAATTATGAAATAGACTTTTTTAACTAACGCTACTTTTTTAACAAAGCCTATTGGATTTTATGGAAAAATTGGCTATATTATTCTCAAGAGTATAAATCCTTAAAAATAGGGTTTGGGGGGAATTAGTATGAGTAATGATAAGCCCATTTATATTCTTCCTGAGAACGTTCAGAGGACGCTCGGGAAAGATGCCCAAAGGAATAACATTCTTGCAGCCAGGGTTGTTTCAGAGGTTGTTAGGACAACCCTAGGCCCTAAGGGCATGGATAAGATGCTTGTAGACAGTGTTGGAAATATTGTGGTTACAAATGATGGGGTTACTATATTGGAAGAAATGGAAATAGACCATCCGGCCGCTAAAATGGTTGTTGAGATAGCTAAAACTCAGGAGGAAGAAGTAGGAGATGGAACTACAACTGTAGCTATGTTGGCTGGTAAATTATTGGAGAATGCGGAGAATCTGTTGGACAAGAAAATACACCCCACTGTGATTGCTAAAGGTTATAGATTAGCTGCTGAAAAGGCTAAGGAAATTTTGAATGGTATGGGAATTGACGTGGATTCCAGAGATGTTTTAAGAAAAATTGCTGTTACTGCGATGACTGGGAAAGGTGCAGAGGGAAATAGGGAAAAGTTAGCAGATTTAATTGTTAGTTCGGTAGATCAGGTGTCTTCTGGGAGGGAAGTGGAGGTGGATGATATAAAAATAGAGAAGATAAAAGGAGATGAAATTGGAAACAGCGAATTGATTCAGGGGATTGTCTTGGATAAGGAGGTTGCTAATGATTCCATGCCAAAAAGAGTTGAAGATGCTAGAATTGCATTGATTGATTTTCCCTTAGAATTAAAAAGTCCTGAAGCAGAGGCAAAAATTTCAGTATCCTCGCCAGAGCAGTTACAGAGTTTTATTGAATCTGAAGAAAGATATTTGAAGGAAATAACTGACCGTATTATTATGTCTGGTACCAATGTTATCTTTTGTCAAAAAGGAATTGATGATGTCGCACAATATTATTTGGCAAAAGCAGGAATAATGGCTTGTAGAAGAACCGCTAAAAGTGATATGGAAAAATTATCCAGGGCGACAGGCGGGAAAATTGTAAGTAATATTGAAGGTGTTAATGATAATAATTTTGGTAAATCCAAAATGGTTGAGGAAATTAAGAAAAATGATGATGGGATGATTTATGTTAGAGGATGTGAAAACCCTAGGGCTGTTACAATTCTAGTTAAGGCATCAACAGGACATGTCGTTGATGAAATTGAGAGGGCTGTTAAAGATGGTTTAGGTGATGTGATAGCAGCAGTTAAGTCTGGGAAAGTTGTTACAGGGGGTGGCGCTATTGAAATTGAGCTGGCAAAAAGATTGAGGCAGTATTCCAGAACATTGGGGGGTAGAGAACAGTTAGCTGTTGAAGAATTTGCTAACGCTCTTGAATTTATTCCTGAAACTTTAGCAGAGAATGCTGGACTTGATCCAATAGATATTTTGACTGAATTGAAGAAGAGACATGAGGATGGAATGGAAAGAGATGGCCTTAACTTGTTTAATAATAAAATAGAAAATTGTTTTGAAGCGGGAATTGTTGAACCCTTAAAGGTTAAGACTCTGGCAATTAATTCTGCATCTGAAGTTGCTGTTATGATTTTGAGAATTGATGATGTTCTCATAAGTTCTGGTAGCAAGCAGATGCCTGCTAGCCCTTATGCGGGAATGGATTAATCTTAGATAAATTATTTAAACTGATTTTTGCGGTTTATTAAAGGGTAAACGAAATGATGAAACCAAAAGGACTGGATAGTGTTGGTATGGATGATATAAAAAGTATTATCGGAAATGTATATGGCCTATGGAGATTTAAGGGGAAGGAAGAGTTTGATGCTAAATCTGAGAAAGACAAAGAATTAGATAGAACAACTAGGGATTCTTATGTTGATAGATATGTTAGAGCAAGATTTGAGAAAAGTCCACAAGGCAGGAAATATTTAAGGAGTTAGTTAAAATCTTTTTCAAATAGTATCACTGCACCTAAGAGGTTTCTTATATATGGGTGAAGCGAATTTCTTTGGTCGCCTATTATCTGAGCGACACTAACACCAGATTTTCTAATATTCCATATATTGAACAACTCTGTTTTTGATTAATATTCCCATGGGTAATAAATGTTTTATGAAAAAATTATCAAAAAGTGTATGTTTGAGATTTTGGATGTTGATGATGTTTTGAGGCACCTTAGAAATAATTATGCGGTGTCGGGGAATCGAACCCCGGTCTGCGCGTTTTTACCTTGCCCTCATCTTCGCAAGGTGAAAGCTTGAGAATCGTAGATTCTCATTGTTGGCAACGCGCTATTCTACCACTAAATTAACACCGCATGGATTTATGAGAAATGGCGATTTTATAAAAGTGTTGATTAAGTTTAAAAAGCGCATATTTGTTATTTGTTAGAGGCCCCATAGTCTAGTGGTAAAATGGCTCGTTTACACCGAGCAGTCCGCAGTTCGATTCTGCGTGGGGCCATTATGAGTGTCGACTTAAGGGAAAAGCAAGAAGAGGCTGAGGAAGCAAATGCTGGTGTTTTTTATAATATTGGGAATAATAGGGATGCATTAGAAAAGGACGAAACAATGGCTTCTGAATATGGTATTCGTAGATGAAGTGGGAAATTATTTTTTTGATGGGATTAGGCAAATGCCCGCCTCTAACGAACATACAGTTAATTTCGTTCCAAACTTTGCAAGAAGGGAAACACAAAGTTACCTGAAACAAAATTATGGGGAAAAAGAAGAAATTGTTCTAGAAGGAATCCAAAGAGGAGAGCATGGGTTGATTAATAGATTAATTGGTAGAGTTAAGAGTTATTTTTCTCCTGTAGATGACGGAATTGAATGTGATTCATGCGGGGAACAGATAGAAGGAGATGAAACCAATAGGATGGGACTAATCAATTTTATCATGATAGTCCTTGTTTGGTTGATGTTGTAGAATTTGAAAGGAGAGAAACAGGAAATAGCAGAATAGCAAATGTTGACGTTGTCTCGAGGAAAAGGGCATTAAAAATTGTTAGAACAAGTCAGAACAGGAACGAAAATAACCACACTCACACTTAAGTTTACATTTCTGAGGTTCAAGAGTTTTACCACACACTTCACAGATTAAATAATTATCATCTTCATATTGGAGATCTATGAATTCCATTATCCTGCTAATCCTCTTAGAAGATATCCTACTACATATGCAAGGGCTGCTGCAATGCCTCCTATTATCAATGTTTCGGTTGCGGATCTTGGAACTGACTTTTTGACAATTAATCCCTTTACCGCTCCAACAAATAAGAAGGCAAGTGCAGTTAAAATTATTGAGTACGTGAATTTGCTTGTTTCTAAAGAAGGTATGAACAATGCAAGGACAAAAGATAACAAGGGTATGAAACCGATTGTAACGAAGGCTACAAATGTTGCTACTCCTGTCTTAAAAGGGTTTTTCACTTCCTTTTTATGTTTATGATTTTTGTGCAATTCCATATGTGCCTTAGTTGAAAGATAATTTGATATTGCCATTGAAAATCCATCTGCGAAAAGATTTGCAAATCCTAAGATAAGAACGACCCCTGCTGATAACGATGCCCCTATGGCTCCTGCAACGACCGCGAATGTTGTGATGGACCCATCTATACCGCCGTATACAAACTCAGGGAGATATTTTTGTTTAACACCCATCTTTTAGATGTCAGGAATGGGAGATATATAAATCATACTAATCCCTAGCTTTAAAAAGCATCCTTAAGCTTTAAATAATAGGGATGAGTAAAATAAATATGGAAGACAAAAAAGATTCAAGAAGTTTGGCGGGACATATTTCTAATCCTTTGGAATATGATCCCAACATGAAAAAGGGGATAGAAAATCCTGAAAAGGAAATTGGAAAAATTAAAGGGAAGTTGGAAGATTTTAAGAAGAAAGTTGTTAAGAAATTTCCATTCACAATTGCCCTTGGAGTTCTTCCTGAAGATTCATATAAACTTTTTGAAGAGGATGGAGGGCTATTGCCAGAGGAAGTTAATAGAAAACCTTTACATTTGATGTTTTTAGTCCCTGAAGAAAAATTTAAGGACATACCTAAAAAGATTAAGCCTGAAATTTTGAAACTTGTGAAAGAAAGTAAGCAAGAGTTATGGATACATATTAAGACACCTGTCGATGTTTGGAATTACGGATTAGATTCCAAGCCTGAATTTATTGATGCAATTGGAAGAAGTATGCCTTTACATGACACAGGATTCTTGGGAATGGTGAGGCTTGCAACTATACACAAGGCACTTGTATTGAGAAAATTCGAGAAATATGTTGCAACTTATGGAATTTTTGGGAGTCTGGTTACAGGGAACGCAGGAAAAGATTCTGACGTTGATACTGTCGTGATTATAGATGATACTGATGTTAAGAGAATGCCGAGACTCCAGTTATTGGAAAAATTAAGAGGTATTGTTTATGACTATATCAGGGAGGCGACTGCACTTGCTGGTGTAAAAAATGTGCTGAATGTGCAAGTTTATCTTTTGACAGACTTCTGGAATAATGTTAAAGATGCTAACCCGGTTATGTTCACATTTATCAGGGATGGAGTTCCATTGTATGATAGGGGAACTTTCTTGCCTTGGAAGCTTCTTCTGAAGATGGGTAAGATAAAACCGAGTCCTGAGGCTGTAGATATGTTCATGAAAGAGGGGGATAGGACAGAGACATTATTTAAAAGAAGATTAATGGATTCTTTTGTTGACATATTTTGGGGTGTCGTTACACCAACCCAGGCTTTATTGATGCTTACTGGAAGAGCACCTCCAGTTCCAAAAGTTCTTGCTGCAGAAGTTAAAGAAGTTCTTGTAAATAAGGAGAAAGTTATGAGTTTGAAGGACTGGAATTTTTTAGACAAGACAATGAAGATGTGGAAAGATTATGAACATGGAAAGATGAAAGAGATATCTGGAAAGGAAGTTGACAATGTTTACAAAAACTTTGAGAATTATATTAAGGGTTTGAAAACCATCAGAGAAAAATTAGAATTAAATTTGAGAGATCAGGAAGCTGAAAGGATTCATACTGAAGTATTCAAGTTATTAAAAAACACCTTCGGAAATAAGAGTCAAGAAATGCTAATCAAGGACTTTGAGAAAGAGCTTGTTAAGAAGGGTAGAGTTGAAAATAGATTCCTTGATGTTTTGAAGAGAGTTGCCGAAGTTAAGAAAAAAGCAAAGGGGAAGAAGGTTACTCCAAGTGATGTCCATAGACTGAGTAGAGATGCTAGTGAATTAATTAATGGGGTAGTTGAATATAATCAGAGAAAGGAACTTGTTGCTATTGAAAAAAGCGTTATTCAAATTAACGGAAAGAAAGGCAAGGCCGAACTTGTAGTGACGGATTCAGGAATTTTTGTTGTTGATAAAGAGATTAGGAAAATATCAAATGGATTAGTTAAGGGTGATAAGAAGGCCTTAGAAAAAGCTATTAGTGAGACTAAGGACAGATTAAGGATTAACTTAGATTCTAAGGTTTTTGAGATTTTGAAGAAAGAGTTTGGCCAATTTGAATTGATGATGTAAAGCTTTTAAAGCCCCTCTTCTATGGAAATTTATGGTTGTAGGCAAATGTGTTAACAAAATTGCTCGGCAATATAGGGATGAAATTTACGGTTCTGATAAGAATGATTTTAGCAGAGATATACATTATCTTGCAGCGTCTTTTGCAAGATTTCATGGGCTAGAATTGGAAGATGAGAAGGCTATTGGACTAGAAACCAATAAATATGTCCAATTGGGATGCAATATTCTGCTATGACTGCGGCAGGTTTGTTTGATGAATTAAGAGAGAGGTATAATGAAGTGACTACATCTGAAGAAGAAAAAATAATCATATCTCCAAGAGAGCTTGCGAGGAAGATAAGGAATTACAAAAAAAGAGAAGAAACAATGTCTAGTTTGAGGTCGATTATGGGCTGTGTTAACGGTTCTATAAAGAACAAGGTTTAAAAAGCTAAATTTTCTAGACGGAATATGAAAGGAATAGTAGTTCAATTCAGACGGGGAAGACATACAATTCATGAAAGACACTTCCTATTAGACTTAGGATTGAAAAATAGGGAAGAAGCCAAAAAAATGAAAGGTAGGGAAGTTATCTGGAAGAGTCCTGGAAAGAAAGAGATAAGGGGAAAAATATCAGATGCTCATGGCAATAATGGTTTGGTAAGGGCTATTTTTGAAAAAGGATTGCCCGGACAGGCGATAACAATGGAGGTAGAAGTGAAATGAGTAGGGTAAGTCGTGGAGTTATGACCTTAAACGATGAAATAACCTCAGTTGGAGAGTTGGCGAAGGATATGAGTAATAGGATTCAACTAAGAGAACTTGATCAAAGTAAGAATTACAATTTTGTGAACACCCAGGAAAGTCCAGGTATTGATTACGCTGTGAGCACTAATGAGGCTCCAATTTCACACTTGCAAAATGTGAGAAGATTTTCACATCCTGATATTGGGGGTTTTGTTCCCGATAAAACTATTGCCCAGTATGAGGGAGGTAAAATAAAATGGCATCATTAAGAAAAGCATCAGCGTATTCAAAGAAGAAAGTAAGGCCTTATACCAGGAAATCTAAGATTAAGGGAAAGAGTTACATTAAGCAAGTCCCTAACAATAAGATTGTTAAGTATAATATGGGGAATATTAGGGCTTATAACGAAGGAAAATTCAAGAATATTTTGAAGCTTGTGTCTAAGGAGAAAGTCCAAATAAGAGATAATGCCTTAGAATCTTGCAGGCAATTATTGAATAAATCCCTAGAGAAAAAGATTCCTGGAAGGTATTATTTTGAAATAAAGATTTTTCCACACCATATCTTAAGGAACAACAAAACTGCTGCGGGTGCCGGAGCTGACAGGCTTTCTTCTGGTATGAAGCATAGTTTTGGAGTTATCGAGGGTCGGGCTGCAATTGTCTCTCCTGGGAAAGAAGTCTTTCTTGTTGGAGTGGATAATGAATCCGACTTAAGGGTGGCAAGGGTTGCAATGTCTACGGTGAAATCAAAGTTACCTTGTAAAACAAAGCTCACTCTTGAGAAGAAGTAGAAAATTTTAAGTAGTGATTTTATTTTTCTTCCTCAGATTCGGGACTATCTGAGTTTGTGATGTCTTTATCTTCATCAAATTCAGATTTGTATTTGATTAGGAATCCTGCCTTACAGCTACAGAGAGTTTCAGAATCTGGCATAAAATACAAGGGAGAACCAATATATAAATTTTAAGATGGTAAGAGTAATAGAAGCTAAGAGGATAAATTTCAAGGAAAACTTCAAGTTGTATTGGGGTCTTGTTAAAAAGTATAAATGGTTTCTTTTTGCAATAATCCTATTCGTCCTTATTAATGCGGTCACTCATGTCGCGGATAAGTTTCTTTTCAAGGTTATAGTAGATAGGGGGAATGAGTTTGCTGCTGGAGAATTGTTGAGAAATTCTTTTGTAGATATTCTTGTTGTTGTAGCTATAAGTTATCTTGCTATAATTGCTATAAGAGTTGGTTTCAAATGGGTTCAACTTAGATTTACTCACAGACTTGAAACAGAAGTCATATTTGACTTTAAAAAGAAATTCTTTGACCATATAGTGCATTTGTCTCATGGATTCCATACAACTCATAAAACGGGAAGTATGATTTCGAGAATGACTAGGGGGGCGAGTGCGATTGAAAGGGTAACCGATTTTATAATATTCAATACACTTCCTCTTGTGTTTGAATTGATTTTGGTTGGGGCATCTCTTATCTATTTCGACTTAGCAACCGCTGGCGTAATTGTGGTAATTGCGTTTGTATTTGTGGTATATAGTTATTACTTCCTGCAGAAGCAAAGGAAGGCGAATATAGATTTCAATAATGCTGAAGATTTCGAGAAGGCAAATATGGGCGATATCTTTACTAATATAGATTCAATCAAGTATTTCGGAAAAGAGTCTATGATTAAAAACAAATACAAGAATCTTAGTTTAGACACTAAGAAGAAGATGTTTAATTCGTGGTGGTATAATGAATGGTTGTCTTCAGGACATACTTTAATTACGGGACTTGGTGCATTCTTCCTTGTTTTCTTCCCTATTCTTAGGGTTCTTCAGGGAGAGATTAGTATTGGAACACTTGTTTTCATATACACAGCTTATGGAAATATCTTTGGGCCCTTGTATGGATTTGTTGGAGGGTTGAGAGGATTTTATAGAAGCATGGCTGATTTTGAGTCCCTTTCACAATATTCTAAGGTTGAAAATGATATTAAAGACAAGAAAAATGCCAGAAATCTAGAAGTTAAGAAAGGAGAAATTGAATTTAGAGATGTTGAATTCAATTATGGAAAGAGGCCGTTGTTTGGGAAATTTAATTTGTCTATAAAGAAGAATGAGAAGGTTGCTCTAGTTGGGCATTCTGGTTGTGGAAAGACAACTTTGGTGAAATTGCTTTACAGATTATTCGATGTGAATTCTGGGAAGATATTGATTGATGGTAAAGATATAAGAGATTTCAAGCAAGAATCATTGAGGGGAGAGTTAAGCATTGTTCCCCAAGAAGCAATCTTATTTGATGATACCATATATAATAATATTAGGTTTTCAAATCCTAAGGCATCAAGGAAAGATGTTCTGAGGGCTATGAAATTTGCTCAATTAGATAGGTTTGTTCAAAATTTACCTAAAAAAGAAAACACGATTGTAGGAGAGAGGGGAGTTAAATTATCTGGAGGAGAGAGGCAGAGAGTTTCTATAGCGAGGGCTTTATTGGCTAATAAAAAGATTCTTGTGTTGGATGAGGCAACATCTTCATTAGATTCGATGACAGAACATGAGATTCAAAAAGATTTGTTTAGATTGATGGAAGGCAGAACGTCTATAATCATAGCTCATCGTTTGTCTACGATAATGCAAACTGACAAAATAATTGTTATGGAGAATGGGAAGATAGTCCAGATTGGAAAGCATAAGAATTTAATTAGAAAGAGGGGACCATATAGGGTGCTTTGGGAATTGCAGAAAGGTGGTTATATAGGGGAATGATAAAGCTAATAAACTATGGATTATTAAATTTAGCATGAGTGGGCATAAAAAAGATTATCTTTATATCGGACTTGTGATACTGGTTTTGAGTTTGATACTTATGGTTAATTCTATTCCGGGAGTTTATCTTATTGGACCATTTTCAAAGATTAGTTTATCTCCTGGATATGATAATCCTGGACCTGGCGATGCTATTGCTGGTTTAATTTTGTTAGGAATAGGAATACTTTTGATTGCTAAATCTAGGAAGACGAGAGGACAGGCATCAATAGAATTTTTAATGACTTATGGATGGACGATATTGGCTGTTCTTGTTGCTGTCGGAGTTCTAGCATATTTTGGGGTTTTTAGTTCGGGGTCTTTGACTAGCACCACTTCTGTTGTTTCGCCGCCATTTACTATAAGTAGCTTCGGAGTTGTTGATTCTGAAGTTGATGAAATTGTCTTTGAACTTGGTAACGGGGGAGGTTATACCTTGAGAATAACCCAATTTGAATTAATTAATCCTAGGTTGGATGGAGGTCTTTTGGAGTGTTCATCCGGATTTAATGTAGTTTATGACCCTATTGATTGCCAATCTCAGTTTGAACCTGGTTCAAAATGTCTTGTAAAACTTCAATGTAGTAGTGGAGAGATTAAGTCGGGGGATTTTTTCAACTCAGATTTTGAGGTGACTTATCAGAAGAGTGGGGGCGCTCTTGATTCTATTGCTTCAGGTTCCGTTAGTATCATAGTACAAGGAGAAGATTCAGGAGGAAATCAGGCTCCAATCTCAGACTTTGGTTTTAGTCCTCCCAATCCAGAGGTTAATACAGAAGTTGTGTTTGATGCATCTTCATCATATGATCCTGATGGAACAATTGTTGAATATAGGTGGGATTGGGAAAATGATGGAATAGTTGATTATACGACAACGGAAAAAACTGCTAGCCATATGTTCACAATTGTTGACACATATGAAGTTAAGCTCACTGTTGAGGATACAATTGGCCAAACGGATGATATGATTGTTCCCATACAAGTGAATTCTTGGATATATAACAGCATGCTTTTTGGCATGAATTTTGATGATGTGAATGGAGGGAATCCTGTTGATTTGAGCGGTAATGGATTAGACGGAACTTTGTATGGTGGGGCCTCTTTAGTTCCTGCTAAATTAGGTAATGGATTGGATTTTGATGGAAATGTTGGAACCTTTATGGGCCTTGGTAATTGGAACTCTGTTGATTTGTCTTCTGGATATAGTATTTCTATGTGGGTTTATAGAAAGAGTGATGTGGCCGGAGCTTTGTTCAAAAAAGGTAATGGGCTTGCCAGTCATGGCAGATATGCCCAGGTACAATTTGGAACTTCGAACAGCGGTGATATAGATTTCTATATGGGAGACGGCATAAATGTTTGCAGGGCTATTAATTATGCTACTGACTCAATTACTTCTGGGAATTGGCATCACATTGTGATTACTGTTGACAGTACTAAACAAGTAACATTATACGCTGATGAAGGTGTTGATTTAACTCAATCTTGTGGTGCTCTTACTGGAACTTATACTGATGAAAATGCAGCATTTTCTGGAGTGTTGAAAAATGATGGAGGTTATCTAAGTTTTGACGTGACCATAGATGAATTTTATATTTTTGACAAGGTTTTAACAACTGATGAAATACATAAATTGTTCACCTTAGATTATTAGAAAAGCTAATAAACTTAAAATTCTTGGATAAGGTATGAAGAAAGGATTGAAAATTGCGGGAGTTGTATTCTTGTTCTTTGGATTTGCAGTATTATTGAATTCGGGATTATTCTTAACCGGATTGGTTGTTACAGAGAGCATGGATACGGCATTAAACGACTTGAACAGGATTTTTGGTTATGTTGGAGCAATATTAGTTTTGGTTGGGGGGGCCCTGATAGTGTTGGCCAACCAGTACCAATGAAATTAGTGAGACAGATTGCAGCCGTACTTTTTTTCATAGCAGGAGTTATGTTTCTTGTGGGAAGTTATGGAATTACAGGATTTGTTATTGGAGGGGATGTTGTTGGAACAATATCACCATTGTTAGGAATAGGCTTATTGGTTGAGGGTGTTTTGACAGCTACTTGGACAAATATGGGTGACTAGTAGGCAAATCTTATTAAAGCCAACATTTCTGGGATTTGGATGATAGTTAAGGTATTGGGTGCAATAGATTTGATTGCTGGATTTACGTTTTTAATAATGATATTTGGTTTTGAGCCTTTTCTGCCTTTAATTTTATTTTCTGCAGGATTGCTATTCATGAAGGGATTATTTGCTCTTACTGGGGATATATTGAGTTTTTTAGATTTATTATCTAGCTTTACCTTAATATTGAGTATATTTCTTGGATTACCAATGTTTTGGATTTGGACTCTGGCTTTCTTGCTTTTTGCGAAAGCTATGGTTAGTTTCGTATAAATCTTTATTAACTCTGACTTTTTTAATATGGGATGGTAAAAAGAGATGATTTAATTAGGTGGTTCTCTGAGTTGAATAATAAAAATGTAGATATTGCTGGTGGGAAGGGGGCAAGTTTAGCAGAGATGTATAGAAATAAATTTCCCGTTCCTCCTGGATTTGTGATTACTGCTGATGCCTACAAATATTTCATAGAAAAGTCAGGGATTGCTAATGATATTTCCAGAATCCTGGATGAATTGGATGTAGATAATACCGCTGAATTGAACAAAGCAACTAGAAAAATTAGGGATTTGATTGAGGGAAGCAAGTTGCCTGATGATTTGAGGGATGAGATTATTGAAGCTTATTCAGTTTTGGATGATAATAAAGTTGAAGGAGCAAGTTTAGGGGCATCTGATATTTTAAGGACATCACACGAAAGGCCTTTTGTTGCTGTCAGAAGCAGTGCAACAACAGAAGATTTGGCTGATGCAAGTTTTGCAGGACAGCAAGAAACATTTTTATCTGTTAAAGGTGATGAAGAATTATTAGAAAAAGTTAGGAGATGTTTCTCGTCTTTGTTTACGCCGAGAGCGACATTTTATCGTCAGAAAAAAGGTTTTGAACATAATAAGGCATATTTGGCAGTTGTTATCCAAAAGATGATTGATTCTGAAAAATCAGGAGTTATGTTTTCTAAAAATCCCTTAAAGGATGATGGAAATGTTATAATTGAGGCTGTTTTTGGTTTAGGAGAAGGGATTGTTTCTGGAAAAATATTACCAGACCATTACATTGTAAATCCAAGAAATGATTTTGAAACTATTGAGAAAAAAGTTTCTGATAAGAAGATTGCCTTAGTTAGAAATTCTTCTGGCAAGGTTGGAGAAGTTAAATTAACGGAGGAGAAAAGTAAGAGAGAGGTTTTAAGTCAGTATGAAAGAAAGAGGCTTGCTCAGTTTGCATTACAATTAGAGGAACATTATAAGAAACCGCAAGATGTTGAATTTGCAATTGAAAAAGAAGAATTTTATATTGTTCAAAGTCGCCCAGTAACGACGAAAACTAAGCAAAGTGAGGGAGAGATAGGTGGAAATGTTTTGTTCTCTGGTTTGGGTGCCAGTCCAGGAGTTGCGTCTGGCGTTGTTAAAATTATTCATAATTTAGAAGAACTGGGTAAGATAAGGAGGGGGGATGTTCTTGTTACTAAAATGACTAATCCTGATATGGTTGTTGCCATGCAGAAGGCTGCAGGAATTGTTACTGATGAAGGTGGTGTTACATCACATGCAGCTATTGTTTCGAGAGAAATGGGCATTCCTGCCGTTGTTGGGACAAGAGTTGCAACAGAAAAACTGAAAGATGGAGATGTTGTTAGTGTCGATGGATTTACAGGAAGGGTTATTGAAGGTAGGGTGGAAGAAAGAAGAGTGGAGATAAAGGCGATTGTTGAAACAAAAACCAATATTAAGGTGATTGTTGATTTGCCTGACTATGCTGAGAGGGCTGCTAAATCAAAGGCAAAAGGAATTGGTTTAGTTAGATTAGAAGGAATGATTGCCGAGAAGGGAACGCACCCTGTTTGGTATTTGAAAAAAGGAAAGATTGAGGAATATATTTCAATGATACACGATGGATTAAAAACAATGGCTGGTCACTTTGATGAAATATGGATGAGAAGTTCAGATGTTAGAAGTGATGAATATAAAAACCTTGAGGGCGCACCAAAAGAAGTTGAAGGTAATCCAATGTTAGGAGACCATGGTATAAGGTTTAGCTTAAAGAATGAAGATTTATTGGAAGCTGAATTTAAAGGGGTTAAGGAGGTTGCTGACGAAATGCCTAGAAAGAAGTTTGGAATTATGTTGCCACAAGTGATTAGCGTTGAAGAAGTTAAAGAAGCAAAAAGGATTTATGATAAAGTTAAGATGCCTGAAAATGTTAAGTTTGGGATAATGGTTGAGACTCCTGCCTCTGTTTGGATAATCAAAGAGTTATGTGATTTAGGAATTAAATTCATTAGCTTTGGTACTAATGATTTAACCCAATACACTTTAGCTGTTGATAGGAACAATCCAGAAGTTCAGAATTTGCATAATGAGATGCACCCTGCTGTTTTGAGAAGTTTAGGTTATGTGATTAAGGTTTGCAAACAGAAAGGTATTGAAACCTCGATTTGTGGGCAGGCTGGAAGCAAGCCTGAGATGGTTAAGTTTCTTGTAAAAGCAGGAATTGATAGTATTTCTGTGAATGCAGATGCTGCGAAGAAAGTTTCTGAAGTGATAAAAAGAGTTGAGGATTCTGCTGACAAGGAAGAAGTTGAGGAGGTTGGTAATACAAAGGATGATGGGACAGGTGATGGAGTTGAGGGAAAGATTGGAAATGAGGAGGCAGATGATGATAGAATGGATGAAGCAGAGGTAATGTTGGAAGATGAAGAGGTTAAAGAGGTTGAAAATCCTAGTTCGATTCCTGTAACCATGAAACAAGATATGAGCGAGGAAGAAGCGATATTAAGAGCGTTGGATGAGGATGAGTATTCTCCGGGATTTGTGGAAAAAGAGAAGATTCCTGAACTGAATGATGCGATTCCTGTTAGCTCAGATGATTTAAAAAATAAAAAGGAAGAAGTAGTTATTCCTTTTGATAGCTTTGAGGATGTTAAGGAGGTTGGTAATACAAAGGATGATGGGACAGGTGATGGAGTTGAGGATTCTGCTGACAAGGAAGAAGTTATAGGAGAAATGGATGATATTGATGATTTGGCTGATGCTGCTTTAGAGGCAGAGGTAATGTTGGAAGTTGAGGAAAGTAATTCTAGGGAAGCCGAAGCTAAAAGGGAGGAAGAAAGGAAAAAACAGAGGGATGTTGGCCAAGAAAAGGGTGACGAGGAGCTTTTAGACATATTCTAATATTGTTACTATTAGATAGTTTAGACAAAATAG